>JBCCKZ010000743.1:0-3238 GCA_039027135.1 Planctomycetota bacterium | reverse complement strand
GATCCGTTGCAGAAGCGAGATGACATTTAGCTCAGGCTCATATTCAATCTTGTGCAGCTCCCAATAAGGTTCCTCGCCCGGACCATTTTGGCGGCGTATCCGCACATTGATGAACTCGGGACGATTCTTAACGGAAGGTTCCAGGGCAATCATGAGTCGATCGTTGGACGAGTGCTATCGATGTAAAGTAAATTAAAAAGGTAATTCCTAGGCCATCGCCGGTTCGGGCTGTCCGGAGCGTTTCTGGCTCCGCTCATTCCAAACCTGCTCGATGACCTCCGCGCCAACTAAACCGTACAGACGAGGTCGAGGTTCAATCGAGGACGTGTCAACGTCCTCATAGGTCAGATCGACCTCGCGACTTTCCGAATCGTAGCTAGCAATGGTGCTCTTGAGATATTTTCGGTTGTTCTCTTCGAATTCATCACACCAAGCTTCCGCTTGTCGGCGACGTTCGACGGGATCTTCGCTCGTTAGCGGAGGCTTCTGGAACTCAGGCTTGTAGTGAGCTCCCCGACACTCGTCTCTTTGAAGAGCCCCTTTGAGGATTGTCTTGGCGATTGGGAACATATCCTGAACCGACTTCGTGAAGATCACGTTCTGGTTGGACCAGCCTCCCGTATCTGCTAGCCCCGCATGCATGGCACGCTCATGAAGTTCGTTGACCTTGTCAATGGCATCAGTCAACTGATCATTTTTTCGCACGACCGTTGCGACGCGAGTCATGATGTCACCCAACTCCTGGTGAATCAGATAAGGGTTCTCGCATCGAGCTCCATCACCCTTTAGCAGCGAATCGTGTCGTGCTTTTTGATTAGCGATGGATCCTTCAATCAACGACGATGAAACATCGGCGTATCCAGAAGATTGATCCTGGGCGTAGTTCAGAATCGATGACCCGGTGAATAACCCCGTAAAAATGCATGACAGCAGACTGTTGGCACCCAGGCGATTACCGCCGTGATAGTGATAGTCGCATTCGCCAATGGCATAGAGCCCAGGGACATTCGTCATGTGGTTATTGGGAGCCCCCGGCTCGAGACCACCGTTGACGCTCTTGGTGTAATCCGCCCACAGCCCCCCCATGCTGTAGTGCACCGCCGGGAAAATTCGCATCGGCTCAACACGTGGATCGACACCCTGAAACTTCTCGTAGATTTCGAGAATCCCACCTAGCTTACGATCTAACTCTGACTTCGAAATGTGAGTCAGATCTAAATAGACCGACATGCGATCTGTATCGACACTGAGCCCTTCATTCACGCAGATATCGAAGATTTCACGGGTCGCAATATCACGAGGGACGAGGTTGCCGTACTTGGGATAGCGTTCTTCAAGGAAGTAGAAGCGATCATTGGCTGGAATGTCCTGGGGTGCACGGACGTCAGCCGGCTTCTTTGGCACCCACACGCGTCCGCCTTCACCACGAGCTGACTCACTCATCAACCGGAGCTTATCGCTACCCGGGATCGCTGTGGGGTGAACCTGGATGAACTCACCGTTACCGTATTTGGCACCCGACTGGAAACAGCGACTGGCGGCTGACCCGGTGCAAAAAACGCTCATCGTGCTGCGTCCGTAGACCAGACCGCAACCACCACTGGCGACAACGACCGCGTCAGCGGGAAAGGCCCGAATCTCCATCGAAACCATGTCCTGGGCTACCACTCCGCGGCAACGGCCATCGTCGTCGAGCATGGGACCAAGAAAGTCCCAGTACTCAAACTTTCGGACCAAACCCTCGCTTTCGCGACGGCGGACTTGCTCATCCAGACCGTACAGCAATTGCTGACCCGTGGTTGCTCCGGCGAACGCGGTTCGCTTGTATAGCGTGCCTCCGAAGCGTCGACGATCGATAAAGCCTTCACCTGTTCGGTTAAAGGGAACTCCGAGGCGGTCCATCAGATCGATGACCTTAGGCGCCCAGTAAGCCATTTCCTTGACGGGAGGCTGATGGTTTAGGAAGTCACCGCCATAAACTGTATCGTCGAAGTGTTTCCACTCGCTATCACCGAGTTGCCGTGTTTGGCCATTGCAGCTATTGATCCCTCCCTGGGCGCAAACGCTGTGCGAACGCTTGACAGGCGTCAGGGAAATCAAGTCCACGGAGACACCAAGTTCGGCGAGCTTCATGGCGGAAGCTAGACCGGCCAATCCGCCCCCGACGACAACAACTCTATGAGATGACATGAAAAGTCTCTAGGTGAATGCGAAAACAGGGTGATGTACTAATTCATTCTAGTGCGCCGAAGACGAGGACTCTGCCGAATGTTGGGCCGTCGGCGAGTGGTCTTCGCCCTCATCGGCCGCATCTTCGAACGGTACATCCCCTTCTTCATACAATTTGTGGTCGTTGGGCGATATCAATCCCGCTTCGACCGAAGCCGCGTACATTCGCTTCTCGGTCTCCAATAAATCATCAAATTGTTCCTCTCCAGGTGAGACGACGCCCCACCAGGCACCGGTCCCAATAACCGCCAGCGCCATGCCGATGACCACGGCAAATTTCGTTGCACGGGCCTGAGCCTCGGGTGAAATCCAAATGCCCCAGGTGATTCCCGCGGTCCAAATCCCGTTTGCGAGGTGGTAAACGCAGGCCCAAACGCCGATCAGGTAAAACGCGGGCCAAAAATATCCTTCCATGGCATAGACCAGAGAAGAGGCCGCGTTGTAAGGGCGAAAGGCCCCGAAACCGAGTGGCCTGATGAGAGCCAGGTAGGCATCGGCGTGAAACCAGCCGTGCAAATGCAGCACATGGAAAAACAAGTAAACCAGCGCGATGACCCCTGTGATTCGCTGCCAGGCGTAGCGTTTGTTGTTGACGAATTTGTAACTGGAGTTGTTCAGTCTGGCTGTTTTCGTAATCCAGATACCGATTCCGGCGTGGAACAATAGCGGAAAGAAAATGCCGCCCCACTCAATCAGCGGCAGGAGCTTTCCGGGACTATGAATCAAATAGACGGCTCGCTGAAACGTCTCGCTGCCATTGAGCATGCTGGCATTGGTCGTCAGGTGAACGACCATATAGAGCCCCAGCGGGACGACGCCCAAAAGCGAATGGAGGCGTCGAATGGCGAATTCGTGTTTTGCGAACAACGCCGCACCTCGGGAAGGTACAGCTTCGGAAGCGACAGTCGCGCTCATAAATCGGGTGGGCCGGGCGAGAGGCAAAATTTTGCCGGCTAAAGGCAAAATCGAACACTACTTAACCTATCTGCTTAACCGTGATCTGTCAGCG
>JBCCKZ010000742.1:0-3241 GCA_039027135.1 Planctomycetota bacterium | reverse complement strand
TGGTCACGCTGCCCGGTTGTGACAAGAACATGCCCGGTTGTTTAATCGCGATGGGACGTCTTAATCGCCCCTCGCTGATGGTTTACGGAGGAACGATCAAGCCCGGAACCTACAAGGGTCAAAAACTCGATATCGTCTCGGCGTTTCAATGCTACGGACAGTACATCGCTGGCCAGATCAGCGACGATGAGCGTGAAGAAATCGTCAAGCGATCTTGCCCGGGCGCTGGGGCATGCGGCGGCATGTACACCGCCAATACGATGGCTACGGCGATCGAAGCGATGGGCATGTCGTTGCCATACTCCGCTAGCATTCCCGCGGAAGATCCGGCGAAGAAAGAAGAATGCCATCAGGCGGGAAAGGCGATCCTTGAATTGCTCAAACGCGATATTAAGCCACGTGACATCATGACTCGAACCGCGTTCGAAAATGCGATGGTCACGGTGATGGCCCTTGGAGGAAGCACGAATGCTGTTCTCCACCTGATCGCAATGTCTCGTGCCGTGGACGTCAATTTAACGATTGATGACTTTCAAAGCGTCTCTGATCGCATTCCCTACATCGCCGACCTGAAGCCATCGGGCAACTTTGTCCAGGAGGATCTTCATTCAATTGGCGGAACTCCGGCAGTGATGAAGTACCTTCTCGAGAAGGGTTTGATGGATGGCTCATGCATGACCGTCACGGGCAAAACACTGGCCGAGAATCTGGCTGATGTCCCCGGACTCAAAGAAGGCCAGACTATCGTCCAGCCAGTCGAAAAACCCATCAAGTCCTCCGGGCACCTTCGAATCCTCAAAGGCTCGCTCGCGCCCGAGGGCGCCGTTGCAAAGATCACCGGCAAAGAAGGTCTCAAGTTCACGGGACCGGCGCGATGCTATGACAGTGAAGAGGACATGCTTCGAGCTCTCGAGGAAAAGAAGATTCAAAAAGGCGACGTCGTTGTCATTCGTTATGAAGGCCCCAAGGGTGGCCCAGGCATGCCCGAAATGCTTACGCCCACCAGTGCCATCATGGGCGCGGGTCTCGGGCCTCATGTAGCCATGCTTACCGACGGTCGCTTCAGCGGGGGCAGTCACGGCTTCATCGTTGGGCATGTGACACCCGAGGCTCAAGTTGGTGGCCCGATTGGACTGCTAAAGGATGGCGACGTCGTCACCGTTGATGCTGAAAGCAACCGACTGGATTTGGACGTTTCCGTAGAGGAAATGGAAGAACGAAAGCAAGCATGGGAAGCACCGCCACTCAAGGCGACCCGAGGAACGCTCTACAAGTACATCAAGTGCGTCAAAACAGCATCGGAAGGCTGCGTGACTGACGAGTAAGCCGTCGATACATACCGACATCCGACGAAGAAAGGCTGACATCGAGGTGCCAGATACGGATGATTCTACACCGCAACACGCCATAGGATCCTCACTCCCGCTGCTGCGACCAAGAATGCCGTAATCAAACGAAGATGCTTGGAAGAAGCTCGCGACATACAAAATCGTGAGCCAAGCTGCCCACCGAGGGCTACCGCAATCATCAACACGGCAAGTTCTCGATGTCGGATCTCAATCGCGTCTCCCACCGCGATGCCCAATAGACCCGCCAACGAATTCACCAGGATGAAAGCACTGGATATCGCTGCGATTCGTTTGGGTGTCTCCAGCTGACGAAGATAAAGTACTGGAGAAAGGAAGATTCCACCTCCGATGCCTACGGCACCGGATAACGCCCCAATCGAGCCACCGATAATTCCCGCTTCTTGGGGCGTCAAAGAACGACAGTGTTCCCGGACCTTGGCTGGAGTTGGATTGCTGGTCTCACTCGCCGCTCGTTCCTCGTGATCTTCCCGGAGGGAGGATGGCGTTCCTTCCTTGCCATAGCCATAAAGCACACCGACCTGCAACAACATTGCAGTCGCGGCAAACAACAATGAGACCCCGAGTAATAGAAAGTAATACGTCTGTTGCAGCGGAAACGACGCGGCCAGAAATGCGGCGATCACGCTAACGCCAAGCAATACAGACGCCTCCCGCCAAGGAATCAGACCACGCCTGCCTTGCAGCACAACGCTTCCGAAAACGACTACTAGGTTGCATGCCAATGCCGTCGTTCGAATCTCGTTGGCCGTCATCGACGTTACCGAGAGCAAAGCGAGATAGCTCGATCCTCCACCAAACCCCGCCGAGGAGTAAACGGCAGCGACGAGGCAAAACGTTAGGCCAAGAAGAGCAATATCCGACAAACTGCTTTACCCACCTGACTCCGACTCCAATTCTTCCCAGCGAGCGAAGGCTGCTTCCAACGAAGACTCGAGCTCTTTCAGTCGATTGCCATCGGCCGTCAGCTCCTCGGCAGGCCGCTGGTAGTACTCTGGATCTCCCATCGCCTCATGGAGCGTGGAGATCTCACTCTCAAGCGTCTCGATCAGGTCGGGCAGCTCATCCAATTCTCGTTGGTCTTTGTAAGAGAGCTTCTTGGTCCGCTGGCCGACTCGATCAACCGGCTTCGAACCTTCAACTGGCTTTTTTTGATTGACGCTCTGGTCTTCAGACTTCGAATCCAACTCTGACTGTGATCGAGCATCTGCGACACGCCTCCAGTCGTCATACCCTCCCACATACTCGCGGATGCCATCCTTCTCAAAAACCAACGTCGATGTGACCACGTTATTGAGAAACGCACGATCGTGAGAAACCATCAACACCGTCCCTCCAAAACTACTGATTTGTTCTTCGAGTAGTTCAAGCGTCTCAGAATCCAAGTCATTTGTCGGCTCATCGAGCACGATCACGTTGGCGGGCATCGTCATCAGCTTGGCAAGCAATACACGGTTCCGCTCACCCCCAGACAAAAACTTGACCTCGGAACGAGCTCTTTCGGGCGTAAAAAGAAAGTCCTGCAAATAGCCGTAGATATGTTTCGTCGTTTCACCAATCTGAACTCGGTCGCTGCCATCGGCGACGTTATCAGCGACCGACAGTTCGTTATCTAAAGTATCGCGCAACTGATCGAAGTAGGCGACTTGCACTTTGGTCCCCACCCGAACCGTACCCAAATGAGGCTTCAATTGCCCCAACATGATCTTGAGCAGAGTCGTCTTTCCAACTCCGTTTCGGCCGATGATACCCACCTTATCACCACGCATGATCGAAGTGGAAAAGTCATCCAAGATCGGTTGTTCGTCATAGGCAAAACTCACATGTTTAAGTTCGGTAACAAGAGCGCCGCTCCGTTCGGCCTCCTGCATCTG
>JBCCKZ010000741.1:0-3247 GCA_039027135.1 Planctomycetota bacterium | reverse complement strand
GGCAATGATGTCGTCTGCCGATTTTGGCTTTTTGGTTTTGTTTAGGTCAAGTATCGCTCCTCTCATGCCCATCTCCTGCAACATTTCGATCTCTTGATTCATGTCCATTCCCTGTTGCATCTCCATTTCTTGCAACCACCCTGCAAGCGGCTTTCGCAACTCATCGAGTTCAATGGCCTGTCGGATATGTGCGACGGCAAGGTCGATCACTTTGGGAATGTGGGTGGCCTTGCGATATTCCTCAAGATGCTCGATCCAGTCGTCGTAGTGATGGAGCAGTCCAACTAAGCGTTGCTTTGGAAATTGACTTCCAACCGCATCACCGAGCATCTGAGAATGTCTGCCGATGACCGTTTCATCTCCTATCTTCTCTGGAGATACGGACATCACCCACAGCATGGCGAGGGCCCAATAGTCTGCAGCTATAGCACGTTCATTGTCATTTAACTTGGCCCATGAATCGACCACACGTATTTTTCTTCGGGGCAAGAAATTCCTGGTGCTGTAGTGCGTTTCCCAACGTAAAATCGGATGCAGGTCTGGTGAGTCGGGCTGCGATTTTCTCCTCTTTCGGAGCCGGTCGTAGACGACAACCTGTCCCGAGTTTATGGAGGTAGGCCAGGACTCCAGGAGCGGTTGCAAGTCGGCTTGCTTGGTTGCCGTCCAAGGCTCTTCTATTAGATCATCTTCTCTCGTTTTTATCCGATCAATATTCTCCAGATAGGCCGAAAACCCAGGATGCTTTTCCTTGTTGTTGAGCGTAAGGAAAAGCTGATCGCACACGTCTGCCAAGTGAGAATGATAAGAAATAAAATCGAATACCCTTTCATGGATTGCGTAGGCGTTGCGTGAGATGATTGCCTCAACGGGCACTGGAGGTGAGGCAGCAAACCCTCGTGGGTAATTGCTTAAAGCTAGGTTGAGAGATTTGACGAGCGCGGTTTGCTCGTAAGTCAGGTTATCCCTTGAGTAACCGAGTTGAGAGCCTGAAATCAGTTGTCCTAACGAAGCCGCATGTGACTTGTAGTTGCCCTCTCTAAACTCGTGTGTTGCAGCATGAATGCGAAGACTTTCAGGAAGACGGCGATAGATCTCCTGTGACTTTTCCATGAACTCCTCGCTGGGGGTTCCGGATCCCGCGACATCCCATCCTCCGAAACGACGGGCTGGTATCATCATCTGCTCGGCTAGGTAGGTGTCTTTTGGTTCGATGATCGTTGCGATTGCTTTTAGCGAGGTGATGAGCGTTTCAATGTCATGTTCGCTATGAAGCCTAGAAAGATGCTCGCCAATCGTCACATTTTGGTAGATCGCCTTAAGGCGTTCGGGATCGATTGGCGAAGGATTCTCCTTTCGAAATCGGCTCTCTTCCCAAGAGAAACTTCGCGTGTCATTTTTCGCGACTCTTCTTTTATCGGGGTATTCTGGAACCGTCGTGGGATGGGCTTTGAGGTACTCATCCAAGGCCGGAATGATTGCTGATTCGGCGATCCTGTTATCTTTGGCTGTGGCTTGAGGTATGGCATGAGGTCTGAGGCGTCCAAGGCCAACGCGTGAGCGTTGCGTCGATGTCGCGGTTTCGTTTCCTGCGAGACCGATTCGTAGCCCATCCAGTTCAATTGCGCGACGCAGATAAGCCACAGCGAGATCAACAACCTTTGGAAGACGAGAGGTTTTTCTATAGTCCTCAAGATGGTTTATCCACATGTTGTGGTGGTGCAGGATCGTGCGCAAACGTTCCTTGGGGAAAAGATCTCCCACCGCTTCTCCAGGCATACTGGAGAACAGACCCATCACAGTTTCATCACTTGCCAGTTCTGGTGCAATCGACATGGACCAGAGCATCGCAAGGGCCCAGTAGTCCGCTGCCATTTGCCGGCTGATTCGGCCCATTTCGTCCCAAGTCTCGACAATGTTGACGGTCCTTGGTTTGGTAAAACGGTTTTGGCTGTAGTGAGTCTCGAGTCGAAGGATCGAGTGTTGACCACTCGGATAAGGGCGTCCCGAACTATGCAGCCAGTCGAATGCAACCAACATGCCGACGTTGACCGGTGAAGGCCATGTTTCTATCAGTGGTCTAGTCTCGACCTGTTTCGACGCATGCCAAGGTTGCTGGATGATCTGATCTTGGATGTCCGCTACCCGCGAAATGGATTTGCTATACGTTGCGTGGGGTTTACTTGGAGTATTTATATCAAGCTTGATAGACAAGTATCTGCATTGGTCCGTCAGATGTGGGCGAATTGCAATGAATTCGTAGAGCAAGTTGTGGATCGCCTTTTCCGTTTGGGCAACTGTGAACTCATCTATCTGTATGCTTTCTTCTCGCCGATCTTTTGCTTTGGCATACTTTCGAAGGGCAACGTTAAGTGCTGCGAAGATTTCTTGTTCCAATAAGCGTTTCCCTGAGGGTGAATGGTCGAATTGGATATTGGAAAGCAAGTGCAAGAACGAAACCGCCTGCGAATTTGCGTTTCCTTCCTTCAATTCGTGAATTGCTGTTTGAATGCGAAGCTCTCGGGGAAGGCGACGGTAGATGAACTGTGATTTCTCCATGAATTTCTGGCTGGGAGTTCCATTGCCAGACATCTTCCATCCCCCGAGACGACGCGCTGGCAGCATCATTTGCTCCGCGAGATGTTTGTCTTCTGGCCGAATGACTGCTTCGATCGCCTCGAGGGATTTGATCAATGTGTCAACATCCAACTCGTAACGAAGCCGCGATAAGTGTTCACCGATAGTGACGTTCTGATAAATTGCCTTGAGACGTTCAGGGGCAATTTGAAGTTCGGGGTTGACCTTTGCGATTGCCGCCCTTGTGGAGAGATCGTTTGTAGGCTGATCCGGTTCACGTCGTGTCATTGAATTTGGTGAATCGATCTTGCTGTTTGACTTGGTTTCTGGCGTTGGAACGCCATCTACCTCCTTCAAATTGATCTTCACATCGGGTTGATCCGTTTCGACGACAACCTTCCCACGATCGGTCGTGATCTCGATGATCCATCCAGCGACACCCAGCGCTAGACAGCCGCCCAGGAACCATCCCGCAGCCCCAACCCAACTGCGTTTGACCGGTGGTTGGTTGCCATCGCTAGCAGCTCTCGTCGCGGGAATGACCCTGCTCGATTCAGCAACGGCTTCGCGCGCACCCGTCAATCGTGCCACGTCGTCCTGGCTTGCATTGGATGCTTCACGCAAGGTCCGGATGATCGTTGTCGGTTCAATGCTGCGGTCATTCGGACCACGG
>JBCCKZ010000740.1:0-3255 GCA_039027135.1 Planctomycetota bacterium | reverse complement strand
GGCAATACCTTCAGCATCAACACGGCAACACTCGACATCAACCTGACCGTTGACGACGCTTCGACAACGGACTTCAGTTTCGATATCAGCGGTGGTGGTGCCAGGTTCCAGCTCGGTCCAGACGTGATCAGCACGCAGCAAGCACGCCTTGGCATCGGAAGTGTTTCGACGGGTCAGCTCGGTGGTGTCTCCGGACGTCTCTATGAGCTTGGATCTGGACAAACCGCATCGCTCACCGAAGACGTTACCAAAGCCGGTAGCATCATCAACGAGGTGATCGGCAAGGTCACGGGACTTCGCGGTCGTCTTGGTGCGTTCCAAGCTACGACGCTCGAGTCCAACCTCAACTCACTGGGCGAAACTCGAGCCAACCTGCTCGAAGCCGAGTCGAGCATCCGTGATGCTGACTTCGCCCAGGAATCTGCCAACCTGACACGAGCTCAGATCCTGGTTCAGTCCGGTACAAACGTTCTTTCACTGGCCAACCAGAACCCACAGAACGTTTTGGCTCTTCTTGGTTAATCCGAAATTGAATCAGATTGATCGAGCCCAGAGAGGCTAAACACATTCAGCCATCGGACGCCCTAGTGCGTTCGGCGGCTGATTCTATATCGACCGGCAGTTTTTACTAAAGGCTTTCGACAAACCGAACGACTTCGATCGCGAAGTCGTGTGGATCCCCGACAAGCTCGCGAAAGTCTTTCACCCTCGAAGCCTGGGAATACTCTTTGAACGACGGAAGCTTTGAGGTGCGAGATATCATCGCTGCAAAGTCTTGAGGTCGGCGTTCGGATAAATAGAACATCATGGCCCAGGCAGTGGCATAGGCATTACGATATTGACCACTCGAACTAAAGGCTTGATCGAAGCGAACGATCCGCCAGACCTCTTCCGCCAAGGCTGCCTTTCCGCCGGTTTTCAATAGCGTCCGAAGCTGGCGTATGGATTCCGAATGAACACGATCGGACAAACGGGAACCTCCCGATCGTGTGGAGGCCTTGGGTTCAAACATCTGCCCAAGCCCTTCACAGATCCACTTCGGAGTCTGCACCAAGCGACTGTGAATTCCCATGTTGTACGCTGCCGCGTGAACTGTCTCGTGTCGAACGGTGGCCTCGACATAATCCCGATTGCCGGAGTCGTGTGTGACGACTCGGTTGGAAAGGCTGTTGTAGACGCCCGCCACGTCCAACAGCGAGATCTTCAAACGGCGTAGCTCTCGTTTCATTGAGTCGATATCGGGCATTACGACGGCAACCAGCGGGAAGTTGCCTTTGCGAACTTTGACGCCTCGCGTTCGCATCGATCGGGCGAAACCATCATGAGTCGATTGGAACAGGCGGGGCCAGTGGTCGCCCCTTCCTTTGGGTTGGACGATCAGAAAGTCTCTCGTTGCAACGACTTCAAATCGTGGACCGTATTCAACCTGCAAATCGCGTCTCATCTCGATCGCGGATTGGGGCTTGTACTTTTCGTCGATCACCTTGAGTTGGCTTTGACTCGCCTTCTCAAGGATGTGCATCTGACCGTCAGTGCCAAGAACGACACTCTCGGCCGGAGTATGTAGGATCCTCAGCCCCTCGATCGCTTTTCCGCCGATTTGGAATGCAACCATGGGCGGGGCGGAAGCCACCTGAGCGGAAAACGCAAAGCTCAGGACGACGAGTGCGACGGTGCCCAAACATCGGTTCATCATTCGTGGCTCTACCGACATAGAAAGGTGTTTAGCCCGGGAGGATCCACCTCCCACTGGGCGAAGCCTAGTTTACAATCAGGGCGTGGGGCTTCCTGTGAAGGCCTTTGAACTCAGAGATCCTGCGGCGGGGTGAAACGATGATGACGGGTTTAACGATCCTAATAGATCCAACGATGCGTCTTCGGCTGGCATGCTTCGGATTGCTTTTGCTTGGGCTGGGATTCCAGCCGGTCTTTAGCCAGGATTCCAAGAATGGCAGCTCATCCGAAACCGATGGCGAGGAAGTCGAAGAGCTCGTTGATCAGCTAGACGCCTCGAGCCGAAAACAACGCATCGAGGCACAGCAGCTCCTACTAAAAATGGGGCCGGACATCCTTCCCTCGCTTCCAGATGGACGGGGTATGTCGATCGAGGCAAGTGGTCGCCTTGAAAAGCTTCGCGAGATGCTCGTGAAGGCCAAAGCTCGCCAAGCGGTTTTGCAAAGACGCACGGCCGTTCGCTTGGATGACATCGAGACCCTGGATGACGCGTTGACGGCAATCAGTTTCGATAGCGGTATTGAGTTCCAATACGACGGCGATCGCTCCGTGGCAGTGCCGCCCGTTGGCGCCCCGCTGAGTGTATGGCATGCGATCGATTACGTTCTCGACTCAACTAACTTGGATGTTGATCCCTATGGCGGAATGTCCGGAGCTCTCGCATTGGTTCAGCGTCAGCATGGTCGACCGTCGCGTGTTGATTCGGCCGCTTACACGGGGGTCTATCGCTTAGAACCCACATTGATTAGTTCTCGTCGTTCACTCAAGGATAAATCGCTCTCGGAGCTACACGTGAATATGGAGATTGCTTGGCCTCCTAATCTCACTCCCATCGGCTTGACTATTCCCGTCGCTGAATTGGCTGCGGTCACCTCCGATGGAGAGGAACTTCGACCACAAAGCAATGGCCAAACGATTGACATCGCAACCAGTCCTTCGGTACCGCAAAGCGAATTCTATCTTCCATTTGATTTGCCACCCGCCGGCACGCCCGAACTCAAAAGCGTCTCGGGAGTAATCGAAGCATTGCTTCCAGGCAAGTCCGAGAACTTTGAACTGGAACTGGGCTCGCCCGGCAGTTCGCAGTCGATAGACGCCATGACCGTCACGCTTGAAAGCGTACGCCGGCGTGACGGCTTGGTTGAAGTGAGATTAGCCGTCGATCTCAAAAATGCCGATCGTTCATTGGAGTCTCACCGGCACTGGATATTTGAAAACGAAGTACACATCGTTGATCAGGCAAAACAGCAATCCAACTACTTCAGCTTCGAAGTTTTTCGCCAGGGCCCAACAGGCGTCGGGGTTGCCTACCTTTTCGATCTCCCCGCTGACCTAAAGAACTATCGCTTGATCTATCGTTCACCTGTAGCGGTAGCACGAGACAAGGCGTCTTTCCTGCTGGGCAACGTTCCTTTGCCTTGAACGAAGCATCCCCTTCAAATCAGTGGTCTCCAGACCGAACATGGCTTGCAACGTCATGGTTTTTCTGCTTGCTGGCGGCATACATGTCCGTCAGGCCCG
>JBCCKZ010000739.1:0-3255 GCA_039027135.1 Planctomycetota bacterium | reverse complement strand
AGGGAGTCGGTTTTGTGCGTGAACTCGGCTTTTCGTTCTTCGATCAGTGTCAATCCTTCTTCTGCCATTGGCTGAAACGTTTTCAGACTATCCCTGAAATGTGGATAGGGATTCCCTTCTTCCAGCAAGCGGCCAAACTTGTGTAGTGGTCTATAAAGATGCATGAGCTCTTCATTCAGTTCGGGGAACGGCCTGCTAAGACTGTCTATGATAGAGATTTCCTGGGGTGCTCCTTGAATATCTACTCCAACAAAATATAAGCGTTCCCCTGCTGATGCGCGCGTGTTGTATTGTCGCATCCACTGCACCAATTCGACGACCTCTTCAGCCAACGTGATGGCACGAAGTTGTTTGTCATCGGGGGCCTGTCGAGCCAACACGTCCAAACGAGGCAAGCCAACCTTGTCGAGGAAGCCAAGTGTGAGCCAGTCTTTCTCAGTCCGTTCGGCTTCGGGAGTGGTCCATGCGGTCACCACCTCTTTGGGATCGGCACCCAAGGAAGCCGCATGCAGGCTCAGCAAGTTGAGGTAAATATCACGACCGACCATATCGGCGAGCTCGATTAGCTTGGCGTCTCGAGTTTGACGCACTTCCTCGTAGCGATCGATTTGTACGGTGAAGTCTTGTGTGGTAGGCATGCTGCGTTCGCCGAATGCTTGCCAATCGACGGCGGCCAGTCGCCAGGCATTCAGCGTCCGTTCGTCGAGGATACCCTCTTCACTAATTGACTCGGCGTGCTTGAGACGCCACTTGGGACCTTTCTCGTAAAAGTTGATTGCCGTGATTCGCCTGAGCGGAATCCCAGAGTCAACCAGATCGTATCCGTAATTGCACCAAAGGCGGCCAACGAGCCAGTTGTCTGGCTTGCCTTCGGGCCCGCGAGCATCCGGAGAGTCAGCAGCAATGCCCTGCTCGATGAGACTCTCGTGAAGCTCGGTGTCTTCGGAAAACAGACGACGGAACTGTCGCTTCTCGTCGGCAACGCCAAGCTTCGATCCGTAGAACTGTCCCGTATACCAGATCAGCCGCGGAGCTTCTCGGTTCTGTCGTACACCACGCGTAAGGAACTCGGTTCCTTCGCGAACGACTTCATAGCGTTGACGATAGTCATCGAACTCGATCGAAGAGTTGTAGGTGATTGCATGAGCCTGGTGTTCCCAGACTTTCTCATAGTGCGGCTGCAGCAGTGCAATCTGGTTGAGCGTTGCACGCCATCGATCCCATTCGTGAAGGATGCGATAGCGATCGGCCTTTGCCCAAAGCAGAGTTGTCGCCGGTCCGCGAAGACCTAACGTCGCTAGCTTCATAGTTGAGCTGGCCGGATCGATTTCGCCCAGATCGCTTTCCGAGAGGTTGTACTTGTCTCGAAGCTGCGCGATCTGACCCGATGTGCCGGCAGCACCTCCAGCTGGCAAACCCAGTTGGTAAATCGGGATCAGCATGGCCAATGCGATGCCGACGTAAATCAGTTTGCGGCGTATTAGCGAGTTCCGGTTCATGCTGCGATTTCCCGTGTCTTAAGGAAAAAGTAACCTATAAAAAACGCAATGAGCGCGTACCCAAACGCGGCCACCGCATGTCTTGAGAGCAACGCACCAAAAATGTTGAAGCCGCTGGCCGCATACTCGGCCGTCGAAATCATTTTCGGGAGGTTGGGGAGGGCCGTCACAGTCGCATCAAGCGTGTAGATGATTCCGGCATCAATCGTCTTGATCACTCGTGATGCCGTCACGTCCAAATCCAAGTCGGTCGTCATGGCATCTTGTCGAAGGATTCGAACAAGTGACTCCAACGGTCCACCGCCGCGGTTCTGGCCTTGGTCAATGTAGTGTCGGGTGTCCATCACTTGCTCGGCACCAAAACCCAACAGCACAATCATGGCGGTTGCCACCATGGCTACGGAACCTGTCAAAAAGGTACTGAACATGACCCCAAACGCAATCACGACAACCATTTGAAGCCAGATCGAAGCGAACGCTTTGGCAAAATTCCATGCGAACGGAACATCCGAGGGGTGAAGATAGACGCCGCTTCGAGTCATCCCCAAATACTGGCCATCGTCGATGCATCGGAGAACCAGCATCAATCGACCACGATCATCCACCAGATCCTCGAAGACGTTGAGCATTCGAGTCTCCCCGTCAGCTGTTCCCTCAACGTCAAGATCCAGCGTCTTTTCGTCGACCTGGTATTCATTGACGGCGAAGTTGACGGGGTTGCTCTCAATTTCCTGTGTCGGGTGCTTCATGGTGATTGAACCACGAATTCCCTGCTCGATTTTCCCTTTGTAAGAACGAAACGCTCGTATCGAGAGATCGACGGGAATTCCGTTGGCGTAAAGTTCAGGCGTCACTCCAGAAAACAGATACTCGACCTTGCACAGCGTTCCACCTTCGACGTAGCCGTGCAGAATCTGTTGGGGGCCTTTGCTGACGCCCAGCACTCGCGCGACGCCACTGCTTCGGTATCCTTCGGAAAGACGTTCGGAGCCAACGTCTATTCCAGATTCCTTTTCGTTGCCCTGTCGATCATAGAACTTAATGTCCCCGTAGACGGGAACTCACGCCTGAAGAGACCCCTGTGGTTTCCCGATGGAAAACTCGCCTTCTTCAAACCGAACAATGTGCTGATGGCCACGGACTTTGTTGGTTAGGCCCACCCGTGGAGCGTCGGGATCATCACCGTCAGCTGGCGGGTCAATTCTAAATGTATGATCGTGCCGAAGCACGTAATCGGTCTTGCCGCTGATCGAGCCGTCATCAAGCTCCTCGACCTCGACGACCTCACTGTGCCGGTGGGCGACGGCTCGCGTGACAAACAAATAGCTCATCAAACCCATTGGCACGAGAATCAGTGTGCCTGTGGCGATGAAACCAAGCATCCTTCCCAGCACAATCTCGGTCGCCCGTACTGGTTTGGTGACGATGGTGTAGATCGTCTTGCTCTGAATTTCGTTGGGAAGGGAAAAGGCACTAATGAACAGTGCCATCACGAGAACGAGGTAGTTCGTTAGCGTTAGGGCGAACGAGATATACAGCCTTGCCGGATCATTCGAATCGGTATTGAGATACCAACCCGCCAAAAGCAAGACGAAAAGGAATAACCCGACGACAAAGAGCACTTTCCGACGAATGGCTTCCTTGAACGCTAAGCGAGCCAGAGCAAAGATCCGCCTTGGTGAGGTCTTTGGGAGGTCTTTGGTGACAAGATCTTTGACCACTCTAGCGACTGCATAGAAGCCTTCACCGGGCCCGT
>JBCCKZ010000738.1:0-3274 GCA_039027135.1 Planctomycetota bacterium | reverse complement strand
TGTGGTGGCTTCTCGCCGCCATTGAAGTAAAAATTTGAGGATTGTAATTTTTGAAGGGGGGCTGTACCCCACCACTACAACCATGGCGGCCGGAAGCCATCAGTACGACCTTGGCGGCTTCCAGCCACCACTACAACTCTGGCGGCTGGAAGCCACCGCGACTAATCAACGTTACATGCAAGCCACCGCTACTTTTCAAACCGTAACATCGACATGAAAAGCCTAGTTGCTCTAATTATTACTCTTTCGATGCCTGCTGTTGTTCTTGCACAGCAGCCCTCGGCCGCTCAAGTCCGGTTTTTCGAGACGAATATTCGCCCTGCCTTGGTGAAGTACTGCTATGAGTGTCACAGTGTTGAAGCAGGCGATAGCCAGGGTGGATTGCTTGTCGACACACGCAACGGATTGATGCAGGGAGGCGATGCGGGGCCGGCGATCGTGCCCGGTAATTCCGAAGCTAGCTTGCTATGGGAAGCGATCACCTGGCAGGGCTACGAGATGCCGCCGAGCCAAAAGATGCCGGTGCCGGTGATCGCGAACTTCAAGAAATGGATCGACATGGGAGCTCCCGATCCGAGAGTTCGGGAGATCACCAATTTCACAACCAAGATCACCAAGAAAGACATCGAAACAGCTCGCCGCGAGCACTGGGCTTTTCAAAAACCCCGTAGTGGTGGCTTCCAGCCGCCATTAAAGAGAAGCAGCAGCTTCCAGCCGCCAGTGAAAAGTAGCAGCAGTCTCCAGCAGCCATCAGCGAAGGACACGAGCACGGGGCGGAAGAACGCTAACGCGACGTCAACAATCGATCGCATCGTCGCCGAAAGGCTGGTTGAAGAAGGTCTAAATCCAAACGAGCGTGCTGACGGATACACGCTGCTGCGACGAATCTACTTTGACCTTGCCGGTTTGCCACCCACGCCGGCAGAGATCAATCGCTTTCAAGCCGCTTACCGAGCCAATCCCGAAGCAGCATTAAAATCCAAGATTGATCAATTGCTGGCGACGCCCCAGTACGGCGAACGGTGGGGGCGACATTGGTTGGACGTTGCACGCTACGGCGAGTCATCTGGTTCTCGGAACACGCCTTTCCCGCACGCGTGGCGATACCGCGACTATGTCATCGATTCGTTCAATGACGATACGCCTTACGATCGGTTCATCGCTGAACAGATTGCCGGTGACCTATTACCCGTCAAAACAGACGAGCAATGGACGGAGAATATCGTCGCCACTGGATTTCTGGCCATCGGGTTGAAGCATCTCGACGAAAAGAATCCCCGTGAGTTCATGTCGTCGATGGTTGATGAGCAAATCGACACGACGACTCAGGCCTTTTTGGGTCTGACCGTAGCTTGCGCGCGCTGTCATGATCACAAATACGATCCCATTCCAACGGATGACTATTACTCATTGGCTGGGATCTTCTACAGCACGAAGACGTACTATGGGACTGAACGTATCGCACAAAACCACCGCCCAAGTGACCTTTTGTTGTTGCCGGTGCAAGACGAGTCCGTCGGTGGTAGCCAAAACCGACAGCGTATGGAAACCATCAAGCGTCAGATCGCCGATTTGGATCGACAGAGTCAGCAGGCGGCTAACGGAAAGGATCGACGCGGCATTCGCAACAATCGGAACCGCATCGCAGCTCAGTTGGCTTCGATGAATCCCGATGGCAGCGTGAAGTCTTTTGCGATGGGGGTTCAAGATAGGGACCAAATGATCAATGCCAACATTCTGTTCGGCGGCGAGATCGAGAAGCCCGCCCAAGAAGTCCCCCGTGGCTTCGTGCAGATCCTTGGCAATCTGAATTTCAATGCGGATGGAAATAAGTCAGGTCGTTTGGAATTGGCCAAGGCGATGACATCCAAAAACAATCCTCTGACGGCTCGCGTGATGGTCAATCGCATCTGGATGCACTTGATTGGCAAACCGCTTGTCGAAACGCCCAGCAATTTTGGGCTGGGAGGTATGCCACCGAGTAACCAAAAACTACTGGACCATCTGGCGGTGAGGTTCATGCAGCATGACTGGGGAATCAAGGACATGATTCGCGAAATCATGATGACGGAAACTTACCTCCGCAGTTCGAAGTACGACGAGTCCAACTACGCGGTTGATCCAGATAACAAATTCTCTTGGCGCGGCAATCCGCGTCACATGGATGCGGAATCACTCCGTGACTCGATGCTTTCGGTTGCCAGCCAGTTGAGTATGGAACCTCCGTCGCGATCTCTAGCGATTGGCACGAGAGGAAGGGATAGGGGAGTCAATCAAGTCGATACATATCGTTCGGTGTACCTGCCGATCGATAGAGCTCTTGTGCCGCCTGCATTGGATCTTTTTGGTTTCCCGGATCCCAATGTCACAAGCGCCAGTCGTGCCGAATCGATCGTGCCAACTCAAGCCTTGTACATGATGAACGATGACTTCGTCGTGTCACAGGCTCAGGCGATGGCGCGAACCATCGAACAGCGTTTTGATCGACGTGAAGATCAAATACGAATGGCGGTTCTTTGGGCCTTTGGTCGACCTGCTACCTCCGATGAATTGCAAGCGAGTCGCCGGTTTTTTGAAGAGTTTAATTTCTCGGGAAGTCAGTCGCTTGTAGCGAACAGAACGAACGGCAATGGTGCGAACGAGGGAGGTCGAAGAGCGAGGGGCGGGCGAAGAAATGGCCCCATGGGAGCGGGCACTCAGGGTGCAGCCGCCAACTCGCAGTTCACAGTGAGAGAAGTTCAGTTTTACGAGCAGAAAGTGCAACCGATCTTGGCTAACAACTGCCTGAGTTGCCATGGGGCTGGCCGCGTCAGAGGCGGCTTGCAACTGACCAGTCACAGTTCGCTAGTGCGTGGTGGGAATTCAGGCAGCGTGATCAATAAGAGATCACTTGATGACAGCATGCTGTTGCAGGTTGTCCAAAGTGGATCGATGCCACCACGAGGAAAGCTATCGAATCCCGAGATCGAGGTTTTGAGGCAGTGGATTCGGATGAACGCGCCGTTCCCTTCGCAAGCAACGACGAACGTGGCGGCGAATGGTCCAATGGGGCGTGCTGGCGGTAGAGGGCCAGCAGGTCGCGGTGGTCGTGGTCAAGGTGGCCCTCCAGGATTGAGCGAACCCACACTGAGTCCCCCTTCACCGCTATCGGTCTTTTGCCAAACACTCATGGCAAGCGCCAGTTTCCGGGTCTTGGATTGAACAATCGTAGTGGTGGGGGGGGGGCGCCCGCGGGGGCCCGAACGCAAAAGGCACACAATAAAAAGACGGTGGG
>JBCCKZ010000737.1:0-3276 GCA_039027135.1 Planctomycetota bacterium | reverse complement strand
CTGCCTACGACCCAGAGTGATTGTTGTAGACTCGTCTACGATCACGTGAGAACGCCAGGACCGCCTTTGATTGGAATCCGGGAGGGTTTCAACGCCAACCCGCGTCAGCTAGACGAATGAAATGAGGATTAAACGTGACATTTTTCGAATCCTTCATGACCTTGAAGGTCCCATTGTCTATGCATTGACCGTCACCTGCGTGGTGGTGAGTCTTTTGGTCTACGGAATGACCAAGCTGCGATCACCTGGAGCACTTTTTGATGACTGGCGTTCGGTGTTTGGAACGGGTTTTGGCATCGTGATTCTGTTAGTGATGCTGGGTTTACTGGCGATCAATCAGCGGTGGCTGGCCGTTGCTGGGGTATTCGGCGTCTTTGGGTTCAATCTAATGCTCGGGTTAGGATCAGGTCGTGAAGAGGCAATGATGTTGGACGAATTTATCGTGACCGGAAACACGCTCGCATTGCTCTTGCTTTCTGCATGTTACTATCAAGGCATGTTGGATTCGTAGGTGGTCCCGGATGCAAGATAAGCAAATCTCATAACACTTCGAAAGGCGGGCATTTGGTAGTTGAGCTCCGCAGGCGAAGGTCAACGTAAAAAAGATGGACTGTGCTAGCTGGTTTTGGTTACTAATCGGTAGAGGCGACTTCTCCGTCGGGACGACAATCCACTGAGAGTCATTATGAAACCGCAATACAATGCGGAGCTTGGCTCGGGGACGGCGATCGGATTTATATTCACGACGAATGAACCTCCGTCAATCAGATTGGCGAACGTCCCATTCTCAACAAAAAGCGTGTCAAAGGTTTCGCCATCTTCAAGCGTTAGTGTTCCGCTGCCGACCCAGGAAATCACATCCCCAGCCGAGAGCGCCGGATACCCAAAACTGATTGTCGGGTCGAATTCAATATCATCACCACCAGAGGCGCCCGAGCCATCGAAGTCCAACGTTTGAAACACACCAAACTCGATGCCATTGCGGCGGTAGGAAACTCCACCGTCGGATAAAAGTAGATCATCGTTTCGCGAAGTGTTCATTGAATTGCGTAAGAAATTGCCGAGGTCACTGTCGTATTCTGGATCCCATGATCCGCCCACCGGAGCTCTGCCGACGCCGCTGGTGCCAAAACGGCTTGTGTTCTGAGTCACGACGATCGATCCGAAGGCTTCGTACTCGATGACGTTGCTATGAGGCCTCCCCATCAAAGAGAGAACAAGATCCGCGTGTGAGAATGCTGGAGTGAGAAGAAGGGTTGCTAGGGCGATGGTACCGCGGAGAGTCAATGTGATGCCTGGTGTATCGAGTAAAACCAAAATCGATATGGTCTTTTGGAGGCACTAACGCGATAGCAATGTTCATTTCTTCGATATTTGAGCATTTCATTTTTCGCGTTGAAGCGAGCCTATTACCAATACAAATTCAAGTTCTGAGCTTGATCTGACACTCTTTGGAAAGATTTCTCGAAAGTCTTGGAGCCAAAGACTCGTTGGCTGGTCAACGACCTTCGTCAACCGGTCGCGTTTGAGCGATTCGCCCGCCGTTTAATGGTCTGGAGATTTCCTGCCGGTAGTGCGTTCGTGGAAGATCGTTGGATTCGATTGATGTTGAATAATGTGCGTCATTGCCCTCGCCGGGCGCAACGTAAGGGAATCGGTCTGCGTTGAAATTGGCGATCGTTCTCTTGCTACCGATTCGTTGGAAATTTGCCATCTAAACCTTTGCCTAACGAGACATTCGAGGTCAAAGCATCAACTGTCTCAAGCATCGCGAGGCATCCTTCATGAGATCGCAGGGTGCCGCTCAAAAGTCGTTGGCACATTAAGAGGATCTAAAAAAGTCACTGCTAGGACTTCTTAGCCGTGAATCCCGAGAGAACTTCGCAATCTGGAAGGGATTCGCGGAGTGCCTGGGCGGTCTCTTCAGAGACTTGTGTATTGGTCACCTCCAGACGCCTCAGATTCTTTAGATCAAGCAGATTGTTGATTCCGTCGTCTGTCACCGGCGTGCGTCCGAGGTGTAGGAACTCTAGGTTGATAAGTGTCGTGATATTTGGCAAGCCGGCATCAGTGATCTTCGTATTGTCAAGATTGAGCCACTTCAGTTGCGTCATGCTGGTGATGTTTTGAAGACCCTCGTCGGTCACGGGCGTGGTGTAAAGATTGATATCTGTCAGCGTGGCGACCTCTCTAAGATGGGATAATCCGGTGTCCCCGAAGTCGGTTTTGCTTACATCAAGATTCGTGAGCTTGCTCGCTGACTTCAGGTGGACCATGCCTTCGCCGGTAACCTGTGTATCGCTGATTCGCAAGCGTTTCAGCCGAGGAAGTCCGCCCAAGTGTGCTAGGCCAGCGTCGGTGATCTTTGTGCCTGAGAGGTAAACCTGTTCTAAGCTCTCCATCGCAGCAAGATTCGCGAGTCCCGCGTCACTCACGCTGGTCTTATCAAGCTTTAAGACTTTGAGATTGCCAAGTCCTTTGATGCTTTCGATGGCTGTGTCAGTCACCGCTTCGCCGGAGAGTTGGAGATCCTTTAGCGACTGCAAGCCCGTGAGCAGCTTCGCGGCTTCATCAGTTCCTTTGCCGTCTCCCATCCGAACAACGATCATTCCACCAGCATCGTTGACCCGAACCGAGGCCCCTAAGGCCTCAAGCTGCTTTTGCGTCCCTTCTGGTTTATCAGTCCCGACGGAGGGATTGTTGGTAGTTTGCTGATTGTCCTGTGCAACGTCATTGCCGGAAGGCTGATTACAGCCAACCAACACGAGGGATAAAACCAAAACCACAAGGTGACAGACTGAGAGCCTATCCGAGAACCTCAGCCGAAACGCGCTAGCGTCCGGTTTCGACAGGGACCGCGGGCTAGCGCCCAGTCGGCTGATCGGTATTCGGATCGGCTCTAAAGACTTCATTTCAGTTTCCAATCAGTGTGATCAGCCAGCTTTGCTTACCATTGAGAATCTGGGCGACCGCTGTTCGATTCTACTGTTTCTGGTGCGTCGGGAACTAACGGGCTTTGAGATTACTCGTGGCGCTAACGAATAAGGCGGATCATGTCAGAAACCGTAACGGCTGGTGAAAACTGCTGATACTTCGGTTGGATCACGGCGCAGGTGTTGTTAGGCTCCAGTCATCAGTACGGAACGGCGATGCTGGGAAGCCCTCGTGGTTGAAGAAATTGCAACCGACCGGGTTGTCCGCCCACGCATATCGAACCGCTATCGGATTAGGGAATTCGGCGCGCGTTGGCCGAATTTGACGAAAACAGACGCAGGG
>JBCCKZ010000736.1:0-3279 GCA_039027135.1 Planctomycetota bacterium | reverse complement strand
GGCGCCGCCGCCTTATTTGGTCTTGATCAGATGGAAACCTCCTTCCGCGCGGATCTCGAATCGAACCCTGTTTTCCTCGAGCAAGTCGGCGAAATCGAAACCTTTTCGTCGAACTTCATGGAGACGATTGCCGCTTCACAGGACGACGAACCGCGTTTTGTTTACGACGTCAAAGGCAGCAATGGCTCCGGAAAGGTCTACATCAAGCAAGGCCCCGCTGAGAACGGCAAAGGCATCAAAATCATCGAAGCAGAACTGGTTATGGACGACGGGGAGACCTTTTTGCTGGTGCCCAGCCTGGAAGAAGGCCAAAGCGGTTGGCAGCCAGATCCACTTGGCGAAGAAGCCATTTCGGAACCATCAATTCCCTAGCGGCGACATCAATCGACGTTCGCTTGATGCAACCGTCCAGATGCCATCTTCCGTGCGAACCAGATCCAGAATCCCTGGCGTCGCTCCGGCGAAACGAATTCCACCTTTTACCTAAGCGATCAGCTCATTGATCACTTGACCACCAAACTGAGACAGCTGCTTGTATCGTCCGCCATGGAAATAGGTCAGCTTATTGTCGTCGAGGCCCAACAGGTGAAGCATCGTCACATGCACATCTCGAATGGGATGAACCACCTCAACCGCCTTGGCTCCGATTTCATCAGTGCCTCCCACGATTGAACCTCGCTTGGTACCGCCACCAGCGAACCACATCGTCATCGCATCGATATTGTGTCCACGTCCCAATGATGTGACACCACCGCGATAGTTGTTGTCAGGTGTTCGACCGAACTCACCCGTCCAAACCACCAAGGTCTCGTCCAGCATGCCGCGTCGTTTGAGATCCTTGATCAGGGCAGCAATCGGCTGGTCAACACTGGCAATTCTAGAAGAGTGACCTCTTTCAAGATAATCATGGCTATCCCAGCCACCCGAGAAGATCTGGACGAACCGAACCCCCTGTTCAACCATCCGACGAGCCATCAAGCACTGTTTGCCGAAGGATTCAGTCTCTTTGCGATCGAGACCGTACATCTGACGCGTTGCCTCGGTCTCTGTGCTTAAGTCAATGATATCAGGCACTGAAGTCTGCATTCGGAACGCCAGCTCATAGCTATTCATCCGAGCCGCCATCTTGTCGGATTCCGGGTGAGCGTCAGCATGGGCTTGGTTCAGCTTCGCAAGTTCATCAAGCATCCGGCGCTGGTGTGCTCGATCCCGGTGAGCTGGAGGTCGGAGATCAAGGATCGGAGAGCCTTGTGCACGCAACGTTGTTCCCTGGTAGTACGCTGGCAAAAATCCATTGGACCAATTGGCACTACCTGCCTGCGGCGCCGCTAGCTCGGTCATGACCACAAATCCAGGTAGATTCTGGTTTTCGCTTCCCAAGCCGTAAGTTGTCCACGACCCCACCGACGGATCAGCCCCCAACCGTGACCCCGTGTTCATGTGTAGAAGCGCCTCGGGGTGATTGAGCGACTCGGCTTGGCATCCGCGGTAAACGCAGAGTTCATCGGCTACCTCGGGATCAGCCATATGCGTCCAGCGATCGCACATATCGATACCGGACTCACCCACCTGCCGCGACTTGAAGGGACTACCGACATAAAAACGCTTCCCCGTTGCCAAACCCTCAGTTCGCTTTGACTCGGTGACGTGCAAACGCGTCAACTCGGGCTTGGGATCAAAGGTATCGACCTGGCTGGGTCCACCTTCCATAAAAAGCATGATCACAGCCTTGGCCTTGGCCGGATGCATCGGCGGCTTTGGCGAAAGCGGAGCATCTGGATTAATCGACGCTTCACCACGCAGCATGGACGTCAACGCAACGGATCCGAGCGAAGCTCCCAAGCCATACAGGACGCTACGACGGGGGATACCAGTTTGGAGACCATTGAAATGCTTAGTCGACATACATGAACTCGTTTGTGTTGAACAGGATTAGACAGAGGTCAGCCAGGGCACGCGTGGGTGGGTCCACGTCGGCAGCCTTCGCATCAGGAACGTAGTTCTCAAAGTTGGGCAACCACTCGGTGTACTCAAATGGTTTCCCCGAGAACTCCTCAACCAAAGACCGTGTTATCTCAGTGGGATAAGACACGGAGTCAGGCGAAATGGATTGGTGGTGCTTGATCATCTCACGAACGTATTCACTCAGTCGGCTTGCCTCTTCCTCGCTCGGACTTCGGCCAAGAATCCATTCAAAACCAGATGAGATTTGATCAGATAGATTCGAATGATCTCCCCGCAACCGAATTGCCATCGCAATGCTTCGATCGCTCATGACATCACTATTAAGCAGTGTGAAAGCTTGCGGCGATACCGCCGCATCATCACGCAAGGCACAAGACTCGTTAGGACCAGGCTTATTCATGATTTCCATAAAGGGATCCGCCTGTCCACGAACCCGGTAGGCGTAAATCGACCGGCGGTTCCGAGTCTCGGGCTTTGGCGAAGCCTGGTAGGCAGGAGCCAATGAGAACTGAATCATACGTGGCTCGAGTGCCACCTCTCGATTAATCTCTGGCATCACGGGCAATCCACCCATCGAAAAGTTCAGCTCTCCTGTCACCAACAACATGACATCGCGAATTTCCTCAGCGGACAGACGCCGCACGGGGAATGAACTGAGGAGCTTATTAGAGGGATCAACTAAATCTCGCTTCTCTGGATCGGGCGTTCTAGCGTCCCGTTTGTAAACGTCGCTTAGCAGAATCATCCGATGCAACGCCTTGGTTGACATGCCGTCTTCGACGAACTTCGCTGTCAGATAGTCGAGCAGCTCTGGGTGACTTGGTCGGTCGCCTTTGACGCCGAAATTGTTGGCTGTTTTGACGATGCCACGACCGAAGTGATACTGCCAGATTCGGTTGACGTAAGAACGCATGGACAAAGGATTATTCGGTGATGCGATCCACTTCGCCAACCCAAGCCTTCGACCTTCTTGAGTCGTGGGAAGGGCGTAGGGATCGTCCGAGGGAGCCCCCGGAACTGAAATACTACAACCACTCAGAACACCCGGCGTGACGGCTTCGCCCTTTGCCTGGTAGTCGCCACCACTGAAGATGACTGACTCAGGTCTCCAATTTAAATCGTTCTTTTTATCGCCAGGTTTTCTGAGCTTCCGGGCGTTCATCCAATAAGTCTTACCGTTAAACACCGACTGCACCATCGGCTGATAGCGTTCCAGACGACGCTTCCAAATCCATTGGTCTTGCTCACGAACCTTTAAACGGCCCTGCTCTTCTTCGGTGAGACCGCAGTGACGTGCTGGCTTTTCATCATCGG
>JBCCKZ010000735.1:0-3287 GCA_039027135.1 Planctomycetota bacterium | reverse complement strand
TTTCAGTATGGATTTTGCGTGTCGTTGATTAGAGGCAACGGTTTGGCACGGGGGATGCAAAGCGGGTTAGCGATGAATCGTCTTGATCGGATTCTTGACTCGTTAACCAAGAAATAAAATGAAATCGAAACAGTTTAAACGTGTCCAAAAACTCTTCGCCGCGGGATTGCTTGTCGTGGGAACAACGGTCGCAACCAACGTTGCCATCGGTGATCTATCACGCAAGCCAGTGCCCTCGCCCGTCAGCCAAATGACACCCGAAGTCCAAGCGGCAATCGCGAACGCTTCGACAATCTCGACTGCCTTCCGGGGTGTTTCAGAAGCCGTTCTTCCTTCGGTAGTCGCGATTGAAAATAGCGTGGAACTTGCGCAGGTGACTCAGCCTGGACGCTTGATGCCATCGCAAGATCGATTCGGTGGTCAGAATCCTTTTCGAGGCACTCCTCTCGAAGAGTTCTTTAAGGACGGTTTTCCCAACGGTCAGATGCCACCGGGAATGCGACGCATGCCAGTTCCAAGGTCACCGGGAGCCGGCTCGCAGGCTCGGAAAGGTATTGGCTCCGGCGTGATCATCGATCCATCCGGAATCATTTTGACCAACAATCACGTGGTTGAGGGCGGTGGCACCGTGACCGTCAAGCTACAAGACGGCCGGGAATACAAAGCTCGTGAAGTCTTGACCGACCCAGACACCGATGTGGCGGTCGTCAAGATCGATGCGTCGAATCTCCCCGCTGTACCGTTGGGAGATAGCGAAGTACTTGGGATCGGTGAATTTGTTCTGGCAATGGGGCAACCCTTTGGACTGGAGGGTTCGGTGACAAGCGGGATCGTCAGCGCTAAGAACCGCGGCATTATCACTAACAGCGCAGACTTCATTCAAACGGATGCCGCGATTAATCCTGGCAACTCGGGTGGTCCGCTGGTCAATCTGCGAGGCGAAGTGATTGGGATCAATACGGCCATCAACTCTCGCAGCGGTGGGAACGAAGGTATCGGTTTCGCTATCCCGTCTAACATGGCCGGTTGGGTCGTCGACCAACTTCTTAATGATGGTCGCGTTCGTCGAGCTTACTTGGGTATCGGAATCGAAGAGGTGACTGCCGAGAGGGCGAACCAATACGACCTCAAGCCCGGCGTGGGCGTTTTCGTCCGAGAAGTCTTTGACAACACACCAGCTGCTGCGACGGGGCTGCTTCCCAGCGACGTAGTTTTGAAATTTGACGGTCGAGCCGTTTCTTCGCCTTCGGAACTGCAAGTGCTTGTCGAGCAGTCCAACTTTGGTTCGGACGTTCCGGTCTTGATCCTTCGAGATGGTGAGCAGATGACCTTGAGCTATCAACCTACGGAGAGGCCACAAGGTTTCCGCAAACGAGCGGCACGTCCTCAATCGGATGCTTCGGAATCAAATGCATGGGGGTTCTCCGCGACCGAGTTGACACCTGCACTTTCCAAGAAGTTTGGATTGTCAGTTGAATCTGGTGTGATGATCGAACAGGTCGAAGATGCCTCACCAGCCGCTCGAGCTGGTCTCGAGCCCGGTATGGTGATCACCAAGGTCGGCCGAACACCCATAACCGACATGGTATCGCTGAAGAAGCAACTCGACCAAGCGAAAGACTCAGTCGTTCTCTATCTTCGAACAGCGTCCGGTTCGAGAGTCGCTGTCTTGGAAAAAAGCTGATCGTTCCATACTTTCCCCGGGGGGAGAAAAGTGAACGATTAAGAGACGCCTCGGGTGCAGAGCATTTGAGGCGTTTTTCTTTTGCGGGGCGAGTGAGCTTTGGGAAGCCTGTGACCGAAAGTAGCTCAGCCCATAGCGTTAGGGGTCTCGCAGTGTTCAATTCACGTGTTTTGCGAGCTGCAAGCTGCTATCCGGGAAGGTAGGTTCAGCGGAGGCGTCTCAATGGACTCAGCCTGCATCACACAAACAGCGAAGAGGGACTGCGACTAGGCCCGTCCCTCGCTAACGCGACGTGGCATGAGCGCCGTCAGCAACCTGCTAGACTTTTGCGCCGATATCATCGACATCGACCGGGGGGGTGCCTTCACGAAGACCCGCCTGTTCCTCTTCAACGGCGATTACCAACGCATCGATGTATCGATGAATCGAATGATCGGAAAAGTGATCAACCTTCCAGTTCTTGAGCCCACCTAGAAAACCTCGCCAACGATCACGACGCCGCATGATCAAGTTCAGACGTCGCGGTTTGCCATGACGATCCAAATAGAGCTCACGACCACAATGACGATAACCCAGTAAACTGGGCGGAACGCGGGTGACAATGTCGTTGTTGTTGACGTATCGATAGTGTTCGAGGTCGATATGGTTGATGTAAATCTTGTTGCCGACACGAGGGCTGCCGTAGGTAAACAGCTGCTCGGGATCCGATTCGATATGTGACAAGAAGCATCTTCCGGCGCAGATCGTTGCCATTGCACCACCCAACGAGTGGCCGCAGAAAAAAAGAGGTTGATCATTGTGGATCAATGCTGTCTCGAGCATCGGCCACAGATCGTCGACCTCTTGCTTGAAGCCTCGATGCACGCGGCCGGCAGTTTCGGCAACGACAGACGCGGCATTTGCATCAGCCTTGATGTCGTTCCATTCGTTTGGCTCAGTGCCGCGGCAGGCGACAACGCAGTCGTGCTGGCTGCGAAATCGATAGGCCTGGGAACCATCACGATCATAGAACGTCACATCTTCAAAACCGAGCAACGCTGCCGCCCGAGTCGCTTCGTCTTCATCGTTGTAAGACAGCATCGCCAGCTCGGCAAACAACAGTGAACGCTGAAGGAATGTAAGCTCGCTAATCGGTCCCGCCAGGTTGCTGTGAACCTTAACGGCGACTTCACCGGGATCTTGAATTTGGTCGACTCGACCGATTGCTTCATTCAGCATGGCGACGTGGTCTCCGATTCCTTGGGTTTGACGATGGGAGCCATCTCAGCCCCCAAAGTTGGATGCCCAGCCTGAGCATCGATACTCACGTTGAGATGCCGCCGCCAGTTTTCGTCATCACGTTGAGGGAAGTCGCGTCGGAAGTGGACACCGCGTGACTCTGTCCTCGCCAAGGCAGATCGCACGATCAACGATGCATTGGTGAGTAGATTCTGAAGCTCCCAGCCATCGGCGGAATCGAATTGATGCCTCATTACGTAAGAGGCGAGCGAGTTGATTGAATCTTCAGCTTCGCGAAGTCCTTCCGCATCGCGTTCAACGCTCGCCAGTCTTCCCATCAGGCTTTTGAGCGAAACCCTGACGTCGGCGACGTCGAAGGCTTCGG
>JBCCKZ010000734.1:0-3292 GCA_039027135.1 Planctomycetota bacterium | reverse complement strand
CGCGATTGTTCCATCGGCAATGCTCAAGCACGTCATCCTTTGGTTTTTCATATGCAAATAGATGTGTTCGCCAACAATGACCGGCGAAGACATATAGCCCTGGCTTTTTTGTTCCCAACGCAGGTTGACGGTCCAATTCTCGCCATCGAACGAAACATCGTAGAGCTCGCTTCGGCCCGAGTGGGCTGCGGTGAAGACGGCATCTCCGACTGCGAGCGGAGTGAGGATGTTCATGCCTCGAAAAGCGTCGATGGGCGTTCGCCAAAGCACGTTTCCGGTCTCTGGGTCGACGCCTGTTAGCTCCAACCTTGTTTGGACTAAGAGTTGTCGAACACCCGCGATGGTGGCCATTGCGGGGCTGCTGAAAGCACCTCCAGACATGCCGCCATCGTCTTCAAGGACTTTCCAAATCACGGAACCGTCGGCCAGGGCAAATTTCATCAAACCGCCGCCGGTCTGAACAAATACATGCTCTCCATCAATTAGCGGTGAGCAAACGCCACCAAACTTTTCGACTGGCGTGCCAAGTTGATCGGGCAGACTGACCAGCCAACGCTGGCTACCCGTTTTGGGATCGAGGTCGACGATCGTGTCTCGCATTCCAAAGACAACTAGGTGACCGGGGGCCACCGCGGGTGTGCTCCGAATCCACGATCCGTTGGCGGCTGCAAAGAATGGTACGGTTAGTGACCCGGACCAAGATGACTGCCACACCTGTTCTCCCGTATCAAGCTTGAACGCGGTCACACGCTCGTTTTTCTGGTCAACCGTTTCCGTTGTGAAGATCAGACCGTCCTGAACCACGGGGCCGGAGTAGCTTGGCTGCAGCGGTACGCTCCATCGGGCTTCCTGGAGATTGAGCTTAGGGCTAATCGCGAGTTCGATTCGACCATCTCGATTCTCACCACGCCATTGATTCCAAAAATCAGCAGCCTGCAAGCTTTGAGGACTCAAATGCTCCTGTGATACGCTGAGAGCTAGAAACGCAAGGACGGGTAGGCAGGGCGTACGAAGATCTGAAGTGTTGAATGAGGCTCGGAGAATCATTGTTTTCAGTATTTTTGGGGTTCCATCGAACCACGTACTTTAGCGCTTCGGCAAACAGCTAGGACTTCGTGAGTAGCGCTCCATCGGCGGATGAAATGGGCGACTATTTGGGCGGTCTCCTTTTGATTCGCCGGTTGTAGGTGGTCGACGATTTGCGACACCTGAGATGTTGGGGGAGATGAAACGGGTTTCCGGCCGACTGCAAGACTAGGTGGATATTGGAGTGTTAGGCTTCTGATCAATCGGTTGTTCAATTAACCTCTTGACGTTGTACAAAACTGAATCCGGTGCACCCGGTTTTCACTTAAAAGGTTGATGTCGAATTTAGGCGGCGATGTCTTCATTCTGAGGATGTTCATTTATGGCAAGGTCCATGCGTCGATCCGCCACTATCCGTCGTTCGGACTGGGCGCCAAATCTAAGTGGTTGTGAAGGGCCGCTTTTTGAGGCGATCGCACGCTGTATCGCAGAGGACATCGACGAAGGCCGCTTGAGCGTCGGAGATCATTTACCGACCCAGAGAGCCTTGGCTGAGCGAATTGGTATGGACGTTACCACGGTCGCGAGGGGTTACGCCGAAGCGGCCCGAGTCGGCTTGGTAGAGGCACGTGTTGGTGCGGGAACATTCGTTCGGTCGTCACGTGGTCGAAGTTCTTTTGGAGATCGACGTACGGATCTCGCTGATCGATCGATGAATCAACCGCCCGACGTTCAGGATGCGGGTTTGGTTGCGCGAATGCAGAGGTCGATGGAAGGCCTTGGGGACTCGCTTCATCAATTGTTGCGTTATCAGCCAAGCGGAGGTGTGACCCAGGATAAAGCCGCGATCACCGATTGGTTGACGCGTCGCGGGATTCTGGTGGATCGGCACTCGTTGTTAATTACGGCGGGCGCGCATGCGGCAATCAGTGCAGTTCTCTCGGTGTTATTGCAGCCTGGCGATTGCATTGCGTGTGAGTCGATTACCTACCCTGGTCTGAGGAAAATCGCAAAGACACTTCGAGCTTCGCTTCATGGCTTGCCTCATGATGCACATGGCATTGATCCAGCGGCCCTCGATTCGGCCATCCGGCGCCGGAATGTTCGTGCCTTGTATTTGAATCCAACCATCCGCAACCCAACAACCGAGACGATCCCATTGGCTCGCCGAGCGGAGATCATTCAAGTCGCGCGTCGGCATGGCGTCGCAATCATTGAGGATGACGCCTACGGCTTTTTGCCCGTCAATCCGCCTCCCGCTATGGCGATGATGGCCCCGGAGCTGACTTATTACATCACGGGGCTGGCAAAGTGTCTTGGGCCGGGTTTGCGGATTGCAGGTTTGCTAACGCCCAATGAGATGGGGATTGACGACGTTGCCGACAGCCTCCGTGCTGTTTCTGTCATGGCTTCGCCAATTACATCGGCACTAGCGTCTGCTTGGATCAATAGTGGCCTAGCTGACGCGGTGCTTGCGGATATTCGAGCCGAGAGTCGTGCTCGACGACGTCTCCTGCTAGAAGCGATACCGCAAGAGTTTGTCCAATCGACCGACTATGCCTTTCACGCTTGGGTTACGTTACCGGAATCGCTGCGCTGCCATGAAGTCGTCAATCTCACTCGAGGATACGCACTTGGTGCTGTCGCCGCTGATGAGTTTTGTGTCGGGGATGAGACGCCCAATGCATTCCGATTGTGTTTGGGGGGGCCGGCAACCCGCGAGGAAGCCTGTCGGGCAATCGATGTGATCGCGGCGGCCCTCGAACCAATCACAACCGGATCCTGAATCTGTAGGCCTGCAATGAAAGCAGGCAGAGTGATGGTTACTTGAGCGTTTATTGCACGACTTAAGTCACTTCTGGGGTCTCTCGGACGATTGACTGGATCATTGACTGGGTCATTGCTTGCACGGACCGCCTGTATGAGGCGGATTGACTTCTAAATTCGCTTGGGCTCGGGATTTGCCTTCGACTTTGGCATGCGGGATCGGTGGAACGACCCGTTAGCTTTGTTTCGAAAACCATTTGGCAATCCAAGGAAATTTAATGCCCAAGATCGATATTCCACACCACCAGTTTGGCGACGTCATGGTCGATCACGAAGAGAAGGTCTTCGAAGATGTCAAAGCTGAACCTGGCGAGAAGGCTTTGGTTACTTTTCACACAGTCGCATTCGAGGGTTCGGTCGGACTAGTCAATCTCATGCAAGGCAAGCGTTTGTTGCGCAAGGGGTTCGAGACATCGATGCTGCTCTACGGTCCAGGGGT
>JBCCKZ010000733.1:0-3295 GCA_039027135.1 Planctomycetota bacterium | reverse complement strand
GATCGAAGATGGCAAGCCGTCACAGTGCTTGGAGTCGACTGACCTAAAGTTCTTGGTGACATCGTGTGGTGATAGTCAAATGGATTTGCTAAAGCGCATCGATGCCATAGCCGCCACCTCACCAGTTAGCCTTTTGCCGCAGGCGGAAACGGACGATGGTCCTTGACCGGCATCGCATGTTGAAACGAAGGTTTGCTAAGACGAGACCTCCCTGCAAAGTGCGAAGCTGAATGCAATCGAGAGTCTGTTTGGCCGCATCGAAGGCTTCTCCGAGCGATCAAGCCATCGCACCGCTCTGCATGCTGTTTGCAATCGTTGCACCGGTAGTACGGATGCTCGGCTGCTTCGAAAATGCCACGTTCAAAATTAGATCAATTTACTACACGAATTTTCCGCTTTGGTTTCTCGTTCTCTATTGTTCCATCCTTTTCGTCGCTTCCGCGTATCATTTCTTGGTGTTGATCCCTAGACGCGTAGGAATCCTGTTCACGATGCCGCGAGCGCAGCAGCAAGATGTTCAACGAATCACATGCGGCTGAACGAACAGATGGTTGTGGTTGTTAGGTGTCTAAATGTGCAATTCTGATCTTCAGGCACGGACACTTTGCCAATGATGCTGGCAGCTTATGCGATCTAAGAATCTCAAGTGGCGACGACGGACATGGATCTTTGTCTTTGCAGGAATCGCGATCGTTTGCGTCTTTGTGTTCGCGTCAAATCGATTCCTCTACTTTTCTCATCAGAGATTCCCTTTCGTCCCGCAGTGGACATACCAATCCAGCGCTATTCGAATGAGGCCTGTGGTTGTAGGGCATCGTGGAATGGGGCTTCCTACAACAAACCTGGACGTAGGCGCAAGGAATGGATTGATTGGGAATACCGCTCACGCGATATCTAATGCTATCCGAGCGAAAGCCGATTGGATCGAGATTGACATCCGACAATCTGCGGATGGGAAGCTGGTCGTATTCCATGACGCCGAACTAGACGCAAAGACTAACCTAAAAGGAGCAGTCAAGAGCAAGACTCTGCAAGAGCTTCAGTCCTGTAACCTGTCGGTTGACCCTCCCGAGCCCATCTTGTCATTGCAGGATGTATTCGGGAACAAACAGTTCCAAACAGAGAAACACAATTGGATCCTCGACATCAAAGTGCAAGGAATTGCCGACGATGTCATCCAACAGTTGGATCGATCGGCGATCCCCAAGAATCAGATCATCGTCTTCGCAGACTTTGAAGTATTGAGGGAGTACAAGGGAAAGGGACTTCGCCTCGGATATACGACTTTGTTTCAAACGCATCCTACAATGCTCTTCTCTGCTGCTGATGTGTTTCGGCGATGCAAAGAGATTGGTTGTGATCTGCTCGTGGTTCCGATTGTCTTTGTAACTCCCAGTTTTCTCGACAACGCCAATGAACTGGGAATGGATGTTTGGAGCTACGGCTCAAGCGACCCGAGGGACCTTCGCTATTGTGCGGAATGCGGAGTCAAGGGAATCGTCGTCGATACGCCAGCGGAAGCAGTGTCTCAGTTCGCAAGCATGTACAAAGAACGTTGATTTGATTTACAGGTGTCTGGACCTAGTCGAATTACCCAACATAGTGATGCCTTTAAGCGGGGAAACTCAATGACAAACCCCTATCAGCCGCCGGAAGACGGGCAGATCGCTGCGAGCAGAGATTCGCACCGGGTCAATCATTGCTGCCCACAGTGTGGTGAAAACCAGATCGGAAACTGCTGGCGTTCATTCATGACTGGAATTCATAATGGTGACGCGACTTGCACATCTTGCGGCATCCGTCTTTGTTTAGGTCCGACACCACGAGTAGTAGCGTACTCCGTGATGGCCGTAGTGGCTCTGTTGATTTGCCTCGTGGTCTGGTTTCTCGGCGACTTCACATTAGCGATGGTTCTCCTGCTAGTGGTCATTCCGATTGCTGGTGTGTTGCCGCTTTCGTTGTGGATGGCATTTCGCATCCGGGGCGTCATCATCTCCCCTAGGGATACTAGCGATGTGGGGCAATCAGAGGGTTCTTCCTAAGTTTGCCGTGGATAGGGCACAATCAAATCTTCTTCAATCTTGGTGCGTTGATCCTCGGAGCAAAGACGCATTTTCAAGTGTCGTATGAATCCCGGTGGTTAGAAAGTCCTAGAGTCAGTTCACGAATTTCTGAGGTGCGGTCATTGTCAATGATAAAGGCAGGATTACGTAGCAAACTTATCTTTGCTGTGAAGCGATGTGTGCTCCAGCTTGGGGTACGAGGATGAACATTCGGAAATTCAGCCAAGACGATGCGCAATGGGGATTACGGCTAGTCTTCGTTGTATTGATTATCGAGTGGGTTCTTTTGCCAGGTTTCACCAATCGTTTTGAACCTGTCGAATAATTGGATCCACTTCGCGTTTGCCAAAAAATCATCATCGCATTCCTTGTGGGGCTTCTTGTGGCCTGCTATCGACATGAGGCCTAAGACTAGCGAGTCGAATAGTCAACGCAGTTTCGGGACGCTCGATGAGTTAGTGGGCTTTCTGCTGAGCCTGGTTCGTTTACTTGATCTTAAGAGGTGCCACTGATTCTCTGTTGAGATCACGCTGTCCGCATCGCTCGAACTTCTCAGGGGGCGACCGCCTTACGGTCTTCGCCGTAATGTCTTGATAGGCATATCGAAGCAACGCCATCGTGGAAACCAAACAAAAGACTGTCCCGAGACAGAAGACAGCGCCTTCTATGCCAGCATCAATCCATTGAACGACAGCGAAGTAGCACGCCACTAACGCGATAGCGAAGAGAAAGTGAACCAGTGAGAATCTACGGTCTCTTCGGAGTAGTCTTCGCTTGAAGATGAACCTGAGATCGTCGACGCTGTCTCGAATCCCCAGAAGAATGTAGAGAAACCCAAGTCCTAGGAAGATTGCTAGCAGTGCACCTCCGCGAATGCGAACCATTTCATCGAGCATTTCTACATCCAAAAAGCATGACAACCGAGTAGGAAGGGCTGAATCCGGACGTTGATAGGGCGCGAAAAGTCTCTTCGAGTTCAAGGCCGCTAGTTGAGCTAGTCACGGTGGCCTGAGAGCCATTGCAAGAAACCCAAATATCTTTCCGTCGGGTTTAGGCGTATTCGTCATTCGCAAGCCACTTTGGTATACACCAAAGATCATTGCTTTGGACCTGCTTGCGAAGGTGATGAGTCGCTGTCATCGTACTGTTCTGGGAGGTCGTTTGAACGGACCGAAATCCAATGCTCGGAGGTTCATGGATAGATGCAGCAGGGTTCAAGATTAATTTGGCAG
>JBCCKZ010000732.1:0-3301 GCA_039027135.1 Planctomycetota bacterium | reverse complement strand
GGAAGCGATGGGCCTATCGAATCGATCCACCGGGAAAGAAACGCAGGAACTACTCAACGCTCGACGATGACATCAGCCAATCTGCAACGCGTTTCCTCATGCGACTTGATCACGCACTCGAACAGGGTGACAAGGAAATCACCGAGATGGCTGCGTATGCGATCAACGCGCTCGTCGATTCGGCCCAATATCCTTGTGGCGGTTTTCCACAGGTTTGGGAGGGCGAACGCCCCGAGTCATGGCATGCTTGTCCAGATGCTGCTGGTTATCCAGAGACTTGGTCGCGAGTTTATGAGGGGCATAAGAAGTATTGGTATCGATACACGCTTAATGATGATGTCGCTGAGAGTACTTTGAAGACTCTGTTGTTGGCTCATCGCATCTATCAGAAAGCTCGCTACAGGGAAGCTGGGCTGCGGCTAGCCGATTTCTTGTTGAGAGCCCAGATGCCCCAGCATCAACCTGCTTGGGCACAGCAGTATAACTTTGATCTTCAGCCAATTTGGGCTCGCAAGTTTGAGCCACCAGCCATCGCATCGAGCGAGTCGCAGAGCACGATCGAGGCACTCATCATGATGACCCATGAGACAGGTGATCATCGATATGCCCAGGCCGCAAAAAAAGCGTTGGACTATCTCAGGTCGTGCGAACGAGTCGATGGTAGGTTTGCCAGATTCTATGAGTTGCGGACCAATCGACCGCTGTTCATGAATAAGCGTTACGAGCTTACCTATGATTCGAGTGGCACGCCGTCTCACTATGGATTTCTAATCAATGACCGTACTGAGTCGCTTCGTCAAAAACTTGTTGGAACGAGGGCCGAAATGAGTCGGCGATTGGTTGACCGATGGATTGGATGGAGGCCTTCGCCGACTTCCCGTCAATCAGTTCTTCGCGCCTTGGCAATCATGGATGACCGAGGAGCTTTCGTTGAAGAAGGATCGATGAAGTTCCACAGGCATGAAGGCAGAATCATCTCTATGAGAACGACAAGTCGAGCTTTGCAAGAATTTGCGGCTGCACTGGGCTCGCCAGATCGTTAGGCGTTTGCCGTCTCTCAGGATACCGAGGCTTGCTCGGCGTCTTTAGCGATCTTACGGATCTTCGCCCGTGGTTTTTCGGTATGAGTGCCTGGAACAAGCCAAGGCCCATCGGCGTGTTCATCGATCAGCGCCAACAACTCTTCTGCGTCAATCGATTCGACCTCTAGCAAGCGTTGGGTAATCGCTTCCAGGATGTCACGACGCTGTTCGAGGATTTCCCGTGTTTGGATCAAAGCATCTTCGATAATGCGAGAAACCTCTTTGTCGATCATCTTCGCAACATCGTCGCTGTGCATGGTTTGATAGCCTTCACCGCCGCCGGTCGCCAAGAAAGCCGAACGGTTGCTGCGTCGGTAGTTGATTCGCCCGAGGCGACTCATTCCATAATCCATCACCATGCTGCGCGCGATTTCGGTGCATCTTTCTAGGTCATTGCTTGCACCGGTGCTGATGTCTTGGAAAACGATTTCCTCAGCGAGCGTACCGGCAAGCAGGACCTTCATCCGGCTTTCCAGCTCGCTCTTGGTCTGCAGATACCGGTCATCTTTCGGGCGGCTCATCGTATAACCTAAGGCGGCAATGCCTCGGGGAATGATGCTGACCTTGTGAACGGGATCCGTGTTGGGCATGACGGCGCCGACCAAAGCGTGACCCGCTTCGTGGTAGGCGACTCGAATTTTCTCCTCTTCATTCATGACGCGAGACTTCTTTTCCAAGCCCGCGGTCACTCGCTCGACGGCTTCGTTGAAGTCCTTGATGCCGACAGCCTTCTTGCCGGCACGTGCCGCCAAAAGAGCGGCTTCGTTGACAAGGTTCGCCAAATCAGCGCCGACGAGGCCCGGTGTGATGGATGCGATATTCTTGAGCTCGACGCTATCGTCGAGGCGTACATTCTTGATGTGGACTTTCAGAATCTCTTCTCGGCCGCCGACGTCCGGGCGATCGACCAGCACATGTCGATCAAAGCGGCCGGGACGAAGTAGCGCGGGGTCGAGTGTTTCAGGGCGGTTCGTCGCGGCAATAACAATCACGCCGCTATTGGAATCAAAGCCATCCATCTCCACCAACAAGGCATTGAGCGTTTGTTCGCGCTCATCGTGGCCGCCGACTGAATTACCCGAACGGCTTTTACCGAGCGCGTCGAGCTCATCAATGAAGATGATGCATGGCGAGCGATTGGTGGCCTGCTGGAACATGTCTCGGACTCGTGCCGCACCCACGCCAACATACATCTCTACAAAGTCACTACCTGAAAGGCTAAAGAAGGGAACACCGGCTTCGCCAGCGATCGCTTTGGCAAGCAACGTCTTACCAGTCCCGGGGGGACCAATGAGTAGGACACCCTTGGGAATTCGACCTCCGAGCTGATGATACTTTTCGCTGTTCTTCAGAAAGTCGACGATCTCTCGAACTTCTTCGACGGCCTCATCAATGCCGGCTGTATCGTCAAACGATATGGAAAGGTCATCTTGTCCGTAGAGCTTCCCACGGCTTCGCGAAAACGACATTGGCGACCCCATACCGCCTATTCGACGCAGCATAAAGATGCCCAATGCCAGCAAGATTCCGATCATGAGCAGTTGGGGCCACATTTGCATCAATCGGCTGGCTGGTGCATTGTCCCACGGCAGACCACTTAGATTTAGAGCTTCCAATAGCTGGCGATCCGCTGCCTCATTATTCACGTCACGAATGACTTCAAACTTGGCTTGTTTCGGTTCACCCGGTCCTGCTGCGCCGCCAATACCCAGGGAGCGATAGGTGATTTCGCCGCGAACTCGATCAGGAGTGACCGTCAAGCTGGTTGGATTGCTGTATTCGAATACCACCTCGGGTGTCGTTCGACGGGTGACGGTCACGACCGCAGGCAGGACCTCTTCGCCCTCGGCTGCTTCAGCTTTGACCTTGTTTCGATTGCCGATGGTTTCGAGCAGCGTAATCAGATCGGGAAACCGAATCTGACGTCGAGAATTGCCAAAGAACAATGCGCTGGTCATCACGGCAGCAACGACGACCACAAGTACAAGCCACAAGTTTCCGTGATTCTTGGTTGGGCCAGAGTTGTTTGGCGATCCAGGCGTATTGGGTGGCGGAGTTTCTTTTTCGGCCATGAAAGGTTTACTTTCTCGATAACTTTGCAAACAAGATCCACTGATTGTGCACCGATACCGTAGAAAGCCAAACGACCTTCTGCGTGAAGCGACTGTCAGCGGGGGTCGAATCGTCCAATCGGATCGTTCATGATGAGCGGTTCGTTC
>JBCCKZ010000731.1:0-3309 GCA_039027135.1 Planctomycetota bacterium | reverse complement strand
TCTCAGTGGGCTCGCATCACCTGGCGGCGCAAGCTAGCCCAGCAAAACCTCGGGGCAAAAAGTTGTCCTTGGCTCACCGTCGGATGATTTGGAGGCTCCTCCTTCGGCCCAGTGTCCAGTGCACCATCCCATCCGCAGGTCAAACAACAGCGTCTCGGGGCTTAGGTGAGGGTGTCGTGCGCGCTCCTTCGAGCGACAAGACATCGTCGCCCTATTCCACCACCTTCAAGTCGGGTTTTTCTTCGTAGAGCTCGTCGAGCAGATCGAAACCGATGTCCGTGTTGGAGACATTCATCTCCCTCAAATTGGGTAACTCCGCAATGGCAGCGAAGCCTTCATCGGAGAGTCGAGTGCCACCCAGGTTAATACTCGTGAGTTTTTTGAGCTTCAAGATCGTAGGGACGATCGCATCGGTCACAGCTGCCGCCTCAATGTTGAGATTCTCGAGCTTTGTGAGTTCGCCAAATTCATTGACAACTTCATCGTTGACATTCTTGGTATCCCAGATCGAGAGAGTCTTGAGGTTTTTCAGCTTTCCAAGCTTTTTCAGCCCCTCTCGGCTGATCAGCTTGCACTCTGCCAAATCGATGATGGCAAGATTATTAAAACCGAGTACGACATCCATCGCCTGATCGTCGAAAGACGATCCGCGTAAATCGAGTCTGGTGATCTTGCTCAGCCCCTTCAACTCCTCGAATCCCGCGCCGGTCACGTCAGTGTTGGCAAGATTGAGTCGAGTGAGGTTCGTCATCCTTCCGATCGCGGGCATCGCCTCATCGCGCATCTTGGTGAAATTGAGCTGAAGCTGCTGCATCGTCTCTGAGTTCTGCAATGCATCGATGCCGCTTGCATCGATGGTCGTGCAGAAATTCAGATTCAGCGACTTGAGTGGCAGGCCGGCGATCGCAATGACGCCCCCGTTGCTGACCTTCGCCTTCTCGAGCTGAAGATCGGCAAGTTTCGGTAATCCACCCAGGTGAACAAGGCCGTCGTCAGTCACGTTCGTATTGCGCAAATCGAGAGCGCGAAGTTTGGTCAGTGACTTCAGGTTCGCCAGTCCGGCGTTGCTGACGGAGGTTCGCCGTGCGAACAGAACTTCGAGGTCCTTTAGGTCCGCGATGGCTTCAAGCGTGCCATCACCAATCGCCGAGTTCGAAAGCTCCAAGCGACGGAGCGAGCTAATACCAGAGAGCGCGTCCATACCCTCGTCCGTCAGACCCGGACCTGAAAGCAATAGTGTCTTTAATGACGGAAGCTTGCCCAGCATCACGAGTAGCTCGGGTGAAGACGTTTGAATCACACCCGCCACTTCAGTGACCTTGCCTTCCGAGTTCGTCGTAAGGGTGAATTCCGCCGCCTGCAATGATTTGACGGCTTCCGCATCATCTGGTTTGACTTGAATGATCTCAACTTCTTCAGCAACTTCCTCGATTGGGACGGCGGGAGGCCGGCATCCGGAAAAGAAGACGGTCGCGCTGGCGGTGCAGAGGATTAAAGCAGCGTTCAGAAGACGTTTTGACAAGACGATGACTCGAAGTTTGGGGAAGGAGGGAGGTGGGGTGAGGAGAGTCGGATCGCATTCAGATCACAACCCGCAACATCAGCGGGCGAACTACGAAAAGCTCGTACTCTCTTGCTTTCGATACACGTGAAGACCGGTTTATTTCTCGTTCGATAGATCACTTCAAAAAAGAGATAGAAACACGATCAAGCCGTCCTAGAAGTTAAAACAATTCTTAAACGAATGGCACCGTAGTTCGCCAGCGAAGCGGTGATTGTCTACAATGCTGGGCCGCACGGGGTAATTTAAATCACCTAGAGTCTTCGTTCAAAGGAATCCGATGTCTACGAGTCGTCGTAAGTTCATGGGCCAGTCGGCCGCGCTAGCAGTTGCCGGCGGTTACTTCACTAGCTCCGCCGCTCCCCGGTTGCACGCCCAGGACACGCCCAATAGCGTTTTGGCCGGTGCATGCATTGGCGTCGGCGGGAAGGGAGATAGCGACTCGACCCACATCGCCGAACAGGGTGTAGAGATTGTCGCCATCTGCGACGTTGATGCAGATACGCTCACGAAGAAAGGTCGTGAGTTCCCCAACGCCCAGAAGTTCCAGGACTTTCGGGAAATGTATGACAAGCTAGGTGATAAATACGACCTGGTTAGTTGTTCGACGCCGGACCACACCCACGCCGTCGCATGCGTGCCCGCGATGCAAAGTGGCAAGCATGTTTATTGCCAGAAGCCGTTGACCTGGTCGATCGGCGAAGCGCGTCTGATGCGCGAAACAGCCGCCGAGACGGGTGTTGTGACTCAACTTGGTAACCAAGGCACAAGCCAAGACGGATTCCGCGAATCGGTTGAAGTGATCCGCAGTGGTGCTCTCGGTGAAGTCAAAGAGGTCCACGTTTGGTCGAATCGTCCTGTATGGCCTCAAGGTAAGGGGCGTCCCGAAGGCGCTGATCCGATCCCCTCGTCGCTGAATTGGGATGCTTGGATCGGACCTGCTCCAATGCGACCTTACAAGGATGGCGAATACCACTCGTTCAACTGGCGTGGATGGGTGGATTTCGGCACTGGGGCGCTTGGTGACATGGCATGTCACACCACAAACATGCCTGTCATGGCTTTGAAGCTATGGGATCCCGTTGCCGTGACAGCGGTACAGAACCCAGGAATCTTCGAAGGCGAAACCTATCCGGGTAGCTCGTCCATCAAGTTTGAATTTCCTGATCGGGATGGAATGCCAGCGACTGATTTCTTCTGGTACGACGGTGGCGTGCTTCCACCTCAGTATGTTCTAGAATCGCTGCCCAAACGTTTCCTCGATAAGGTCGAGCAGCAGAAGAAGAATCCTGGCAAGAGAGGAACCAGCGGTTGCGTCGTGATCGGTTCGAAAGGCAAGCTCTTTTCGCCTGATGATTATGGTGGGAAGTACTACCTGCTTCCGAAAGACGACTTCGATGGATACACACCTCCAAGCCCGACGCTTCCTAGGATCCCTTACAACAGCGGGAACGATCAACGCCAGAAGTGGGAGTTTGTATCAACCATCAAGGGCGAATACGAACCCGGCACGATGGCCAACTTCGGCTATGGCGGTCGTCTAACCGAGACCATCCTGGTTGGCAATTTGGCTCTTCGTGCTGGCGAGGGTCAGCGTATCGAATGGGATGCCAAAAACCTCATGAGCACCAACGTGACTGCGGTCAATGATTTTGTGAATCGCACAGCACGTGAAGGTTGGGGCGTTCCCGAGCCTGTTGCTTAAGAGAAGCATGTTCAGTTGTTCTTCAAAACCTCCCCCCCAGGGA
>JBCCKZ010000730.1:0-3316 GCA_039027135.1 Planctomycetota bacterium | reverse complement strand
CGCCAGATAGGTAAACTGGGGCTGAAAGCGAATGGATACCGACGCACCACAACCACCGACCACATGGCATGAACCGGCTCCCACGGTGTCGGGCAGCCGAGGACGAGACCGTGTCCAGCATGATACGGAGTTGATCGACGCGTATGAGCGGATTGCCCAGAAAGGGCGAGTCGCATGGACTGGGCACCATCGACTGATCCGAATGCTTGGCCGTGGTGGTCAGGGCGAGGTTTATCTAACGGAGTATCGCGGCACCGATAACTTTACCGTGCCGGTTGCGATGAAGGTATTTTCGCCTGAGCGTTTTGCCGGCAGGCGGTCCTATGAAGAGACGATGGCAAGGATTGCTGGCATCGCCGCTCGAGTTGCTCTGATCCAGCACGACAACTTGCTTGAGGTGCTCAACTTTTTTGACCGAAACAACATCCGCGTCATGATGATGGGGTTTGTCGACGGATATGACCTTCGTCAGCTAATTGGTCCGAACTGTTTGGCGATGCTCGATGGTCGCGTAGACGCGGATCGGTGGGAGTACATTAACCGTGTTGTGTTGACGGCGGGTTCGACTCAGTCAAGATTCAAGCCGGGCGTGGCCGTCGCCATCGTTCGTGAGATGCTATCCGCTTTAGGTGCTCTTCACCGGGAGGGGATCGTTCATGGCGATGTCAAACCGGCCAATATCATGCTCAAGCGGAGTGGCCACGCGAAGTTGATCGATGTGGGGTCGGCAATTGACGTCGACAATCCACCGCGTGAACGCGAGTGCACTCCCATGTACGCGGCACCCGAGGTGTTGGAAGGTGGGATGGCGACTCCACAAAGCGACTTGGCGTCACTTGGTTACGTCTTGATTGAGTTGCTGGCTGGCCAAAGCGTGTTCAATCCCGAAGCTAAGTTCAAACAGCTGCTGGTAGCGAAGCGCGACCTGCCTCAGAAACTGACCAAGCTTCTGCCCCAGGAAGTTCGTCGCAATGAAATGCTGATGAAGTTCTTGCAGCGATTGATTTCTCCGGACCCAAGTCGGCGTTACGTTGATGCCGAGACGGCCGAGCATGTGGAGGGCGGCGCAGCCGCGTTTCACCGCCAGCTCGTCATGGGCGACATGGCCACCGAATATACGAATGACATTCGTGTCTGGATGGAAGAGCTGAAGGCATTGGAAACCGACACCGACGAATTTGACTTCGACTTTTAGTGAAAGATTTCTCTTGGACGAAAAACATCTAGAAGTTGCCGTAGCGGCGGCCCGAGCGGGGGCCAAAGAGCTGATGGCTCGGCGAGATACTCGGGTGGTCAATGAAAAAGCGCCGAAGGATCTGGTCACCGATGCGGATCTTGCATCGCAACGGGCGATTCGAGGCATTTTGGAGGACGCCTTCGGCGATTATGCGTTCGTTGGTGAAGAAGAAGGCGAAACCGAGCCACCCGAACTCGTTCGTCGCGGAGATTCCGGCGCGCCGCCGTGCTGGGTTGTTGATCCGTTGGATGGAACGGTCAACTATGTTCATCGATTGCAATCCTTTGCGGTTTCCCTCGGCCTTTATGTCGACGGAATCATGCGTCTTGGGGTTATCTACGATCCCGTGATGGACGAAATGTTCACGGCACTGCACGGCGGGGCGGCTCGCTGCAATGGCCAGGTAATCAAGGCCTCCGGCCAAACAGATGTGTCCGGTTCGTTGTTTGCGTGCAGTTTTCCCGCTGGTGTAATGCGTGATGCGCCCGAAGTCGAACGATTTGTATCTGTATTGGCTCATTGTCGATCGCTAAGACGCCTTGGCTCGTGCGCGCTCAACATGTGTTACGTCGCTGCCGGGCGCTTAGATGGGTACTGGGCCACTTCGATCGCTCCCTGGGATTGCGCGGCGGGAACCGTTATCTGCCGGTCGGCTGGCGCAATCATTACGTCATATGATGGAAGCCCTTTCGACGACTGGGATCCTCGTTTTTGCGTCTCAGCTTCGGAAGACTTGCACTCGAATCTGACACCGCTGCTTTGCGTCTGATTGTGGGCGTCGAGGTGGACCGCTAGACTAGAAATGTCGCATTTGACAGGCCTTTCGTCGTCCCCATGAGGGTGCATTTGGCCATGCTGTTACAGTGCGGTGTAGCGATCGGAGCGGAACGATCGCCGATGCAACGTTTCCCTCCTCGTAAGACCGGCAATATGAATGCCGGAGAAGCATGACCGCCAGTTTGGATGTCGAACAGTGTGATACCGTGTCGCTTAAGACCGACGATCAATCAGTCGATTGCCCGATGGTCGTGGGGAGTGAGGGAGAGAGGGCGGTCGATATCAGCAAGCTCCGCTCGCAGGCGGGGCTAATCACGCTCGATGAAGGTTTTGTAAATACAGGAAGCACGCGGAGTGCCATCACTTTCCTTGATGGGGAAAAAGGCGTCCTTCGTTATCGTGGGTTTGCGATCGAAGAGCTCGCGGCGAAGAGTGATTTCATCGAGGTGGCGTACCTGCTGATTTATGGTGAGTTGCCAACCACCGCGCAAGCCGAAGAGTTTCGAAAGGGAATTACTGAACACACCATGATCCACGAGGACATGCGTTCGTTCTACAACGGATTTCCTCGTGACGCTCACCCGATGGCCATCTTGCTCTCGGTTGTTGGTGCACTTTCAACCTTTTATCAGGACTCACTTGATCCAAGTGATGAAGCTCAGGTTGAGATCTCCGTCTATCGGCTATTGGCGAAGTTACCGACGATTGCCGCGTACAGCTACAAGAAGTCGATGGGGCAGCCGTTCATCTATCCAAACAATGATCTGAACTACTGCGAGAATTTCTTGCATATGATGTTCGCCACGCCGGCGAGAGACTATTTGGTTGATCCGGATTTTGCCGAGGCGCTCAACCTGCTTCTTATCGTTCATGCCGATCACGAGCAAAATTGCAGCACTTCAACTGTTCGAATGGTCGGCTCGTCGAATGCAAACTTGTTTGCATCAATGAGTGCCGGTATCGGAGCACTGTGGGGGCCGCTTCACGGTGGTGCGAATGAGGCTTGTGTCAACATGCTTGAGCAGATTGCAGCCGATGGTGGCAATGTCAAGAAGTATGTTGATATGGCCAAGGACAAAAATAACAACTTCCGATTGATGGGCTTTGGCCATCGTGTCTACAAGAACTTTGATCCGCGCGCGACCATCATCAAGGCAAGCTGCGAAAAGCTCCTCAATAAATTGAGCCTTGAGGATCCGCTTTTCGATGTCGCTCAGGAATTGCAACGGGTTGCTTTGGAGGATGAGTACTTCATTGAGCGTAAGCTCTATCCCAACGTCGATTTTTACAGTGGTGTGATTT
>JBCCKZ010000729.1:0-3317 GCA_039027135.1 Planctomycetota bacterium | reverse complement strand
CGTCGGTCCGATCCCTTCTGCCTGGTTGCCTTTTTGGTGTGCCTTCAACAGGTATCTACGCCTTGGCGTTGGTTTCACTGATCCTTGGCTGCGACGAACCAGAGCCAATCCGGACCTACGTGGTCTCCACTACGCGGCCCGTTCAGCTGCAGCCCCAGAAAACACGCATGTTGGCGGCGATGATTCCCGTCGATCAGACCGTTTGGTTCTTTAAAGTCACGGGGCCCGAGAGCGATGTCGGCACGATTGAAGAGCCTTTTGAGGCCTTTGCAAAGCAGGTTCCCATCGACGAGACGCCAGATTTGAGCGAGCTTCCCGAGGGTTGGAAACAGGCTCCCGGTGGCGGCTTTCGATTTGCCACCGTCAACATTGAAACGCCCGGCAAGCAACTCGAGATGAGTGTTTCGAAGCTACGTCGGATGGACGACTACGATCGGATGGTCTCCATGAACGTCAATCGGTGGCGGGGGCAGCTTTCGCTCGAGGATTCGGATGAGCCAATGGCCGGTGGAGAACCGCTGGATCGGCCCGACAAGCCCGAATCAATTTGGGTGGATATCCTCGGCAGCCAGGACGATTCGAAATCCATGCGGGCACCTTTCGCGGGCGGCAATGCACCTTTTGCATCACGGGCCGCTCCTTTTGCTTCCGGTTCGACAAACGGCGAACTTCCGCCCGACCATCCACCGATTTCCCCGCCCGGTAACTCACCTAGAGGTGGCTCTCCGAAACCTTCGTCAAATAGGGGCCAGCCTCCTTCCGACGACGGGCCTCTTGCCTACGACGTGCCGGAAGGTTGGCGTCCTGGACGGATGAACTCGTTTCGTATCGCAGCTTTTGAAGTCGGCCCCGAAGACGCTTCCGCCGAGATGACCGCGATCTTTGCCGGCGGTGACCTTCGGAGCAATGTGGTGCGTTGGATGGGGCAGGTTCTAGGTGACACCCCGTCTGATGATTTGGTAGAGCAGGCGATGGCCGATGCCATCGAGGTGAACGTTGATGGCAAACCCGGAAAGCGGTTTATCCTGAAGGGAAACGCGGATTCGAAGATCTCCATCGATGGGACTCTCGTGCCACCGGCCGCCGGTTCCCCCGATCAAATGACACTGTTCCTGAAGATGACGGGCCCTCCGGGAGTCGTTGATGAGCAGTTTAAGAACGTCGAAAAATTCATTCAGTCCATCAAAGTTCGCCGGTAAGTCATCATGTCCACCGCACTACCCAAGGGAATCACATACCAACGCGGTGAGTCACCGGCGATCGATTTAACGGCAGGCCTAAAAAAATGTCTCGTGCTTGCCGGATCGTTGAAGGTGACCGTGGCGTTGTTCGCCATTTCGATGGTCCTGGTCTTGGTGGGCACTTTGGCTCAGGATGAAATGAACATGCTCCAGGTGAAGGAACGGTACTTCCTTTCCTGGATCGCGGCGCTTCACGTTGATGATTTCTTCCCACAAGCGTTCTATCAGCATGATGAGCCATTTCGATTGGTGATCCCGTTTCCTGGTGGCGCACTCGTGGGAACCCTTTTGTTTTTCAACTTGATCGCGGCCAAGATCACCCGATTCCGAGTGCACGCTCGTGGCAGTTAACGTTGGGTGGGTGCTGGCTTCATGGCGTTGGGAGCTTTGGTGACCTACATCGTCATCCTGGGAGGAGACAATTCGGTCGGCCTTCAGGGTGGGCACGATCTGAACTATCGCGCGATTTGGGCGATGACGCTGGCATCATTGACGGCGACGTCGGCTGGGTTGGCCTACGGTGGATTCTCTCTGAAGAACACAACGATTCGAAGTCTTGGAGTGGCGGCGTCAGTCATTGTGGGTGGCTACGTGGCTTATTGTCTGTTGACCGGATATGCCATTGGAGAGCCAGGCCTACGGATCGTATGGCAACTTGCCAAGGGGCTCGGTGCGGGAGCCGTGCTCGCTATCGGTTGCGTTCTTCTCTTCGGCAAGCAAGGAGGCAACGTCCTTTTACACCTCGGCGTAGGGCTCTTGATGGTGGGACAGTTCGTCTACGGCGACCGACAGCTCGAACAGTACCTCTCGCTGAAGGAAGATGAGGCGACGAACGTTTTCATTAACCGCGATCGCGTCGAGCTTGCGGTTATTTCAAAGAACGATGGAGAGCAGGAAGTGGTTTCCATTCCCGGCTCTCGACTTCAGGCGGTCGCTGGCGTTGAGGGCCAGAGGATCACGAATCAATCGTTGCCTTTCGATGTGCGCGTACTTCAGTATTACCGCAATTCAGAGCTCCAAGAGGCAAATGATTCGAAAGACAATCCAGTCACTGATGGCTTCGGACTGACGCGAGCCGCCGTGCAAGTCGCACCGGCGGGCGGAACGGATGGGCAAATCAATGTTGCATCCGCGTATATCGAAATCTTCAAATCTGGCACCGACGAGTCCTTGGGAACTCATCTCGTCACTCAACGCGCCTCGGACTTGGCGATGTTATTTCCCCAGCAGAACTTTGAAAATGTTTACGATAAAGTCTCGGTGGGCGATGCAACTTACGATGTTGGTCTTCGGTTCCAACGCGAAGTGAAACCCTATTGGGTGCAGCTTCAGGACGTGCAGCGAATTAACTACAGCGGCAGCGATACACCGCGAGACTACTCGTCGGTACTTCGCATCATCGAAGACGAGACGGGAAGTGAATTCACCGAACGCGTCTGGATGAACAATCCGATGCGTTATCGCGGCGAGACGTTTTATCAGTCGAACTACACGCCGCTTCCCGGTGGAAAAGAAATGACTGGTATCCAGGTCGTTCAAAACTCTGGATGGCTGATTCCTTACGTCGCTTGCAGTATGACGGCGCTTGGGATGCTGATGCACTTCTCGGGGACGTTGGTTCGCTTCGTTCGCAAACGAAACCGCGAAGGACTTGGTGAGGAAGATATTGCTGATCCATTCGATGAAGCGATCGCGGAGGAGGAACGAAAGGTCATCCAGAAAAAAGAGAAGCGAGCCAGGTTAGGCTATCTCGCCATTGTGGCGTCGTTCGGCCTGATCGCCGTTTACGGACTCGTTCCCTGGGATTCGGTCAAGCATCGTCTGCGTCCGAGCCAGCGGGGCGCCAATTTCGATTACTACGCTGCTGGACAGATTCCGACACAGTTCGGTGGCCGGCTTATGCCTCTTGATGCTTATGCTCGCATCGCTTTGCAGACGGTTTCGAATCGAACGAAGCTTCCCTTATACGAAGAGTACAAAGAGTCGACAGGCATCGGTGCCGCTCCCGAGGAAATCATTGAGCGTGCCGGCGGCAAGTCAAAGCTGACGGCGTTGCAATGGTTGATGGAGGTCGCG
>JBCCKZ010000728.1:0-3323 GCA_039027135.1 Planctomycetota bacterium | reverse complement strand
TCCAAACCGCGTAGTTGCTCCAACGCCCGCTGCATCGCTCGCTCTCGACTACCCAAAATCGCTTCAGCAGCACCATCAATCTTTTGCGAAACATCTTCAACACCCTCCGTCGCTAATTCAGAGGCGCGTTGGGCCTGAGGTTCAAAACCGAGACGATCGAGTTGCTTCGCCTGACGCAAACGATCGGCAATTTGTTTCTCATCGATCGCTTGAAAAGCCTCAAATAGCCTCTCGGCGAGAACAGGCTCCGTTTCCTCAGCTCGCTCGACCGTTTGCCGTATAGACTCTCGCAACTCCTCAAGACGCTGCATTTGGTCATCAACCAGCTGCTCGAGGTCCTGATCTTGTTCTTGGGCGTCCGGTCGAAGACCTGGCCCGTCCGATACGCTTTCCTCCGGTCCAATTGCACGTTCTATCTCTTGTTGGCTCTTGCGAAGTTTCTCGGCGTCTTCCTCCAACTTCCGAACCTCTTGGTTCAAGCCCGCACCGCTTTGCTCGCGAAACTCATCGCGAAGTTGTTCGAGTGTTTCTTGAGCTCGCTTTCCTTCAGCCATCGCACCGGCCGTGTCCTCATCCTCCATAGCTTCGGCTGCCTTTCGCACTTGCTCACGCGCCTGTTGAAGTCGCTCTTGTGGTGATGATTCACTCTGTGAAGAGGAAGTGCTGCTTTGCGAGTCGCTGCTCTGGCTGGATTGCGATGACGACATCGACTCAGAGGCCTCATCAATGTCACGCAGCATCTCTCGCTGCTGATCCCGAAGACGCTCGAGTCGCTGTTGGGCCTCTTGTTCTTCCTCCGGCGTTTCAGCCGCTTCGATGGCCGCTTGAGTCTCAGCAATCTGCCGCTGTATTTCAGCCTGCCGCCTCGCCAATTCCTTTAAACGAGCCATCAGCTGTCTGGCCTGGGCAGCTTCCTGCTCCTCTTGAGTTTCGGTGGCAGTGGACTGGGTCTCGTAGCGGTTCTCATCCTGCTGCATTTTCAATTGCTGCAACTGCCGATCGCGATTCTGTTGTCGACCCGCTCTCGACGCACTCTGACTCCGCGCCCGTGTTACTTGAATCTCACGAGCACGCAGTCTCAATAACCCTGAGTAGGCGGCACGCTGGTGTCCAATCGCTTCCGAAAGAACCACCCTTGTAGGCTGCGAACTGGAGTTCTTTGCTCGAGAAAGCACCTCGATCGCCTGATTCATCGACTCTCGGATCGACTCAGCCGTCTGTCGGCTGTAATCGTCCGTGAGTTTCTGCGCTAAATCATCCAACTGCACGACCGCCTGGCTCTGCGATTCGATGATGGTTTGCACATCCTCAGTGTGATCAGAAGGCTTCAACTCCGATTCAATGATCTTCTGCAGATTGAATGTGGCCGAGATGATCTCTTTCTGCAGCTCGGCCAACTCCATCGCCTCATTCGCCGATTGTGGCTGGTTCTGCTGCTGACCCGGCGGTGGCTCAGCGGCGCTGTAAGATTTTTCAAATGGACGTACGGTCACAAACTGAATGTCACCGCGATGTGTTCTTGGTTCACCGTCATCGCCAAAGTCTTTTGCCCACCAGTGATAAGTCAGCAATTGATCAGCTTTGGCGTCAAGCTCTTCCATAGATATGAGTTGCTGCAATTCAATCGTTGACCGCGGTTTCGAGCCCTCGCTGTCTCGCTCGACGAGAGTTAAGACCTCGGCGGGCTCGCCTTCGATCGAATACTCCAACCCAGCCTCAACGATCACTTGGTCATCACTGATCCGAACACCGGCAATCCATTCCTCCAGAGGTGTGACTTCTCGATCGAGACCTGTTGTGGATTCAAATTCGATCGCTTGGTTTTGGATCGCCTTAACAGTGACAAAACTTGTTCTTGTATTGGTCCGCCCTTGTGCATCGATCAAGTTCACTTGGTATTTTCGATTGCGAAGGACCTCCTGCTGCCCAACCCAAAGAAACTCATCGGACTCCGAATTCTTTAATTCGATACTTTCGCCCACGGAGTCATCAAGGAATGTCACTGTCGACAACGGCTTATTGACACGAACCGACCATTCAACTTCCGAACGCACCGGAGCCGAAACCCTGAACGTGTCCTTCACCTCTCGATCATCGCGTTGCAGGTAATCGGGATACTGAACCAACGCATCGATCTGCTCAAGTTTGGGGTAATCAAACACCTCCACCGAGTAAACGGGACTTTCCCAAGCACCGACTATGACCTTATAGTTGATTGACTGTTCGAGCGAATCAACGCCCCCGGTTAGAAACGGATCATCTAGCAATCGCCTCATCTGCAATGAGGAAAAGACCTCACCCTGATTCTTCGCTTCCGCATCAGCATCCAACGCGGTGACGCTTGGTCCGACCGTCAATTCCAAGGTCGCGTTTGGTGGTCCCGACTCCATGATCTCCGTCGGAATCGTCACGGTCACCAGTAGAGGCTCACCACGCGGCAACTCAATATCTCCGGGCTCAACCGAAAAACGATCTGATCCCAGACGAATTGCCGCGGCAAGCGAGCGAGTCGGATCGTCATTCCAGGTGACCGCTCGAGCAACCGTCGCAAGGAAACCAGTCGCGGCGATGAGCATGAACATCCACAAAAGCACGAGCTTCCAAGTCGGGATCACGTCATCCCAGGCATTCTTATTCGCGTGCGCCCGCAGCCGCATTTGCATGCGTTCCCTAAGCATGGGGTCGTGAGCATTCGAGTTTTCCAAACTCGCAAGCAAACCCTGTTTGAGATCGGGATACTTCGCCTCAATCTTTCTAGCCACATCCAACTGACTTCGACTTGTCCCGGCCGCTGCGATCGCCGAAACAACGACACCTGAGGCCGCTATCACAAGCAGAGTTGTAATCACTGATGTGGTGGGAATCTCGACGGCAATCTGATGAATCCACCACCAACCGAAGACCGCCGTCGCAAATAGCCAACAAGCAAAGAACGCAATGCCACGAGTCCAACGCACGCGCCAAGTGACTTGTCGCATGATACGCGCCAACCTCGGATCCAAGCCAAAAGCCGATGGCCGCATCGTCGGAAAAGAACTCGAGTCGGTCGGTGCCGTCGCCGTGCTCATGAGGAGATCCCTCCTGTATTTGTAGTGGACGAATGCCTACGCATCCCTCCTAAAATGGTTTCAGCCGCCATCAATCCCAGAGCAGCCCATAGTAATGGACGCCAAAAACGAATTTGGTGGACAATCTGACCGTCGGAAATTTGTTCCGTGTCTCGAGCAGATACGTTTGCCGCCAATGGATTGCTAGGGTCGCCACTTTCCCATAAAGCCGGATCCAGAACGCGTTCGCTACTCTCGGACGGATCAAGATTCACC
>JBCCKZ010000727.1:0-3346 GCA_039027135.1 Planctomycetota bacterium | reverse complement strand
TGCGTGCTTGTTGATTCATTGACGGACAAACTCCGGTGCGAGGTAGCAAAACCTCCCAACCTAAAGCCCGCGTCTACAATGGCTACGATGTACGGTTACGACGCGAAACAGAAGTCGTCATCTCTTGTGTACGCATGTAAGGGTTTGGGGAAGAGGCAAAGGAGTGCTCGACCGCCTCTGACACTCCCAAAAAACGACCGGGCCTACCCCAGCGAGAACCGCTAGGATCTCCCGGCCGACGTGTCCACGTCAGGACCGCGTGAACCGCCTCGCCACTCGACGCATCTTGCGTGGCTGGTCCGAAAGAATTCTGGGTAGGTGGCTGATCAGATTTTTGCTTCATTTTTCTACCAAGTCGTCATCCGGGTTTGCGTTTTGGGCGACTGTACGAGGGAACGCAACGGAGAACGATGAGCAACCAACGAACAGACCAAACGACGGACGCCTTTCTTGTCATGCAATGCCAACTCGGCGATCAAGAAGCTTGGCGAGACTTAGTCCAACGCTGGAACCCTCGGCTCGTAGGATTCTTCGGCCACATGGTTAGCGACTCGGACAAAGTTGACGACCTGCTGCAAGGTACCTGGCTGAGGATCGTCCGCACGATCACGCGACTCGACGATGCAGGTCGTTTCACACCTTGGGCTTACAGGATCGCCCGGAACACGCTAACCGACCAATTTCGAAAACAGTATCGCTCGCCGCCCGTTGTCTCAAATGAAACACAGATCGAACCAAGCGCAGCGGACTTCACCCTTGAGCAATGGATTGATTCACAGGAGATCGCAACGGCGATGACGACATTACATTCCGAAGAGCGACTGGCTATCACGTTGCATTACTTCGAACATCTAACGGTGGCTGAGGTCGCCGAAGTATGCCGATCGCCGGTCGGCACGATCAAATCACGTCTGCAGCGTGCTCGCAAGCAACTTCAACATCAGCTCCATAAGGAACAATAATAATGAACACTACCACTTCTAACCAGCTTGACGAACAGATTTTCGCGATCGTGCAGCGAGAACTTTCGACTCAGCGACGTTCGGTCCAGCGACTCGCATTGTTGGGCGCCATCATTATGACAGGTGTTGTCACGGCACTGTGGACCACTGAACAACGACCTCTCCCCATGCGTCTACATATTTCATTTGCGGTAATGTCGGCAATTGGCTTCGCTTGGATCTCGGTCCTTGGCAATATCTTGGTTCGAAAGAATTGCCCCACGTCTTGGGATCGAATCTCAACTGCATGGGCGAGTCTGACCGGTGGCATCGCATTCACGATCGTATCCACCGTTATTTGTGCCATGCGGTCCGAACCGGTAGCAACCATCGTGTTCGCAGTCATCGGAAGCATCTTCATTTCGATTGCCGCGGTGAATACCCGAAACGCGCATCGTTGGCAAGCGGATTTGCGGAATCGAATCGGCCAATCGATTGTCACCGAGAGTTGATCCGCATTGAAAGCGGATACCGAGATCAGCGGCGTGATCAAACCACGCCTACGAGCCAATGAGTGGCGATCGTAGTGGGGTCCGCCATTGTCTCTTGGTCATGGCTTTCCAATGTTCGATGTACGCGTGTTTTTCTCGACGAAGTAACTCGGCCACTGCCGCGTCGAGAACGGTTGCATTGACTTCATAACGAGTTCTGGTGAATGACCAAGGGACGTGACAAAGGTGTGTGGATGAAGGGAGTCATACGCAGCGGAACCGTCTCTCAGTCGAATCGCTGAAATTCGTCAAAGACCATCACGACAGTTCGCTTCTGTAGTCTGCAGATTTCTGTTTGACTGCTGGCACGCCGACAGAATCAGTCTTTGCATCCAATCGGAGTTCATCAGTCAAATCAAAAACGGCTGCGGACAACTTGCCTAAGTTGATCAATTTCAAGCAGCATGGCTACTCTCAACTCGGTTTTATCGATCGAGAGTTGATATCAGTTTTCCGCATACCTGCGAATCAGAACGCATCGAGATTGGAATTCTGTTGATGACTGTGTTTTGGAGACTCTGGGCTCGGAAAACGGAAAATTCTCATTTTTCTTGCAAGTTTCGGTTGGTGGCGGCGAAGAAATCCTTCACCCATGAATCCGTCAACAGGAATCTTTAATCTCGGATGTTGAAACTGCTCTTTCCCCTGTGGCTCGTGCTGCAACTTGACGGCTCACCGGTCACTGAACCGCAGAATCCAGGTGTCCCAACTGTTCGAGCTCGCAGTTTGACTGCTGATATTCAATTTGGCGACAGTCCCATTTTGAAGGGAGCGTGGCACCTCAATCCTGAAATGAACCCCGACTACTACGTCATCAATAGTAGCCTTCCCTATGGAACACAGAAGGTCACCTTTAAATCGGACATCGACGAAATCACCTTCGATGTTGAAGCCGGCAATGAGTATGACTTTGCGTTCGTGCTCGACGATGGAACGAAGTGCCATACCCGTATTTGGTCCAGACCCGATCCGGAGATTTGGACCTCGAAATGGCTACTACCCGCGGGTCTCGGAACTCTCGTGTTCTGTATCGGGGCTGTCGCTGTGCAAAGATGGCGAAGCACCAACCTGCTGCTCTGGTTTGGTATCGTCGCGCCAGTTGTGTTCTGGCTGATCACTCTGTTGGGTGGCCGCATCCGCGGTGACTACGATCACTTCGCGAACATTGTGAGCCAGTTAGGCGAAGTCGGCTCAGGAGCTGCAGTCTTTACATCGGTCTCATTGCTGATCTTGAGTGGTCTGTGCATCCTCTTTTCGATTGGCTTTTATCGAAAGTCGAAGTCTCTCCAAATCTCCACTCTTCCATCTCTTTTAACACTTGGGATGCCCTTCATGACGGCATGGGCAGCAGTCTTTCCGTTACGCAATGAACTTCACGGGCTTGCCGATCCCTTGGCGTTGATCGGAATGAATTTCGGAGCTCTTCTCACATTCATTGCATTCAGGAAACAAGAGAATCTGGCGACCATTGGGAAGTGGTCCCTGGCCGGATTCGTCTTCATGATGCTGACGCTTGTCCTTTTGCCGATGGGACTCCCGCAAGAGTACGACGGCTTGGTACAACGAACTTGGTATGTCGGATGGACAATCTGGTTTGTTGCACTCAGTATCGGTCTTTTGAGGAATAGTCGGGCCAATGTCATAACAACTGAATCCGCGGTTCCATCCATCTAGCGGCAACGACTTGGTAGAGTCGGTCTAGCGCCGCAATAGTACTCCTTGACCGAATCCCTGCATTCAAATCTGAAATGCGACAGATCGCCTTGAATTGAAATTGCTATTGGAGAAACCAACGCTGAGACGTTCGGATGGTTGTACTTCACCACAGCCACACGAACGGAGCTCAGCGATGGC
>JBCCKZ010000726.1:0-3357 GCA_039027135.1 Planctomycetota bacterium | reverse complement strand
GGCGATTACTTTTTTCATTCGATGAACCGCCGGCGTTCGCGAGTTGGTTTGGCAATTCTGATCGGTTCGGTCGCACCAGACGTGCCCCTCTACCTCCTCTCCTTTGGCGGCTTGATTTGGTTTCGGTGGTTCGAGGGTTGGGATTGGCCCGAGGTAGGACGCCACATGTACGCCAACCTCTTCTACAACGATCCTATTTGGATTTCGTTGCACAATCTTCTTCATTCACCGTTGGTTCTTGTGACGGTGTTGGCTTTCCTGTTATCTAGACGACCGCTATCAGAGTGTCGTCGTTCAGCTATCTTTTGGTTTTTCGCGTCGTGCTTGCTTCACACGCTAGTTGACATTCCGGTTCACTATGATGACGGGCCACTGATCTTTTGGCCATTGAATTGGCAGTACCGATTTGCCAGCCCGGTGAGCTACTGGGACTTCGATCACCACGCGCGCCCAGTTGTTATTGCGGAGCTGGCGCTATGGGCCACATTCGTATTGTGGACGCTTTATCGACTTGTCGTTCGGAAGTTTGTCGCTGAAAACCAATCCACCTAGCGGACTTCGTCAAAGCTCCAGCCTCGAATAGGTAGTCGTGCGGAGACCTGATGGTATCGGCGGCGACTGGCCTTGGATGTCCAATCTCAACCCGAGATGTCGAGCGGCTTATGTTCGCTAACTGAAGAACGCTGGGCGACTTGTCGTGGACTGGTTGAAGGCGTGCTTGATTGACGTAGTTCACCGGTTTTCGATTGGGCGACAACGGCTCTCCATGTCTCCGCCTCGGCTTGTAAAACCAACGATATTTCGTCGATGGCGTCAGCGTCGCTCCTCTCCTCGGCTCGAACAAGGTGTTGAGACAAAAACACGTAGAGGTCGGCGACCCGTTGGCAAGTTTTGTTCTCCTGCTTTTCGTCAGAACCCGTCACACCAGAAAGAAGTTCCGAGAGGAAATCGAGCAGCATCAAAGACTGACCATTCTTGCCGGGTTCGTTTCCGGTCCGCCAGGTTGTCGCCAAATTGCCAGCGATCTCGATCGAACGTTCAATCAGCAATAGCCTCAGCTGAGCGGGAGTGCTCGTGCGGACGAGCGAGTCAAGGTATTGCTGGCCCTTGTCGACTCGAACGTTGCCCGAGTGCTTGGGGGCGGAACCGAAGTTAGTGGGATTCTGAAAGCCGCTTGGCATGGATTGAATCTAGATGAGCGATGGAAACGAAAGCGGTTTAACTTTGATTCGGAATCGAAATGGGTTGAATTGAGCTAATCGCGCTCTGATTGCTTTGGATTCTTGCGATTGCTTGTTCGGTCTCGAAGAACTGTTGAAGCAGCCGTTCACGTTGCCTTTCCAAACGACCGTCCAGCGTTGTGACACGATCGTTATTGCGATCAATTTGAGTGCTGAGAGTGGAAGTTCGATTGCTAAGCAAACTGTTGTCGATACCGGCAATTTGATTCGCGAGGTCATCGAGTCGGCTGGCGAATCCATTCTGCTCCGTTGCAAAAAAGGCTTCGACTCCGTCGCGATTACTTTCGATTTCGTCGAGCAACTTCGTTCGATCAAGGCTCAGTTTGCCATCTTGCTCGAAACCGATTCCGACTTGTGCGGCGGTTCGCACGTTACCCACGCCGTTGACGACCCCGGAAATCAGTCGACCATATCCCGACCGAATTCGCTGGGCTTCACTTGAGCCAAACAGAAGACCTACTTCGTTCGCATCTGCATTGAAGAACGTCAGAGAGTCGAGACGATCCACCAGTGCGTTGTATTGATCAACAAATGTTGAGACCACGTCCGCAATCGAGCCGTCGTTTCGGCTGATGTCGATCGTTACTGGACTCGTGCTGAGTTCTTTGAGTGTCAGCGTCAACCCTTGGTCGCCACTTTGGGTGCCGCCGCGGGTATTCCCCAGGATGGCGGTCACGTTTTGATCATTGACGTCCGCAGCACCAGGTTCTCCGGTGAATCCGAGGATCGATGCCGCAACGCCCGAACCAATGTCTCTGACGCTCAGCGTCTCACTTCCATTTGCCGTGTCGATCAAGGCGATCCGATTATTGTCTTCGTCAATGGTGGCTTGGACGCCAATGCCCAGTGAGTTGATTTGGTCGATCAGCTCTCCGGTCGTGGTGACATTGTCAACGGCAAGGTTAATCGCTCCAGAGTTGCCGGCAGAGTCAGTAACGACAAAGCTTCCGCTCGAAAGTGATGCGGAGAACTCGCTGAGCTGTGTCGCCGTTGTCAAAGGCGAAACACCCGTGCCTTGACCACCGACTTGGAAAACACCATCGGTTGAAGAAAACACCTGCTCGGTTCCGCCGTCAACGGAAACGGCAATCTTGGCATCTTGTGCTTCAATATTGGTATCGAATGCAAAATCTAGGCCCGTCGATTCAACGCCAAATCGCCCCGCTTCGCCTCCTGTGTCGCTTCGCAACCGAAGTGAGAACGTTCCGTCAGAATTGGTTACGATCGATGCATCTGCGTAGCGATCAGCCGCATTGATTTTTTCGACGATGGAAGCGAGTGAATCTGTCTCAGAGATCGTTATCGCGGTTCTTGCGGAACCATTGACTCCGGAAACTGTCGAGCCTGAAAGGGTGAGATCGCCGGCGGAACCCACTAAATTCAAGTCGGTTGCTGCAGTGCCACTACCGCCGTTCTCGATCGTAAGCGTTCCCGATCCGGTCGCGTTATCAACGATGACGATACCGTCTCCACGCTCGTTGATCTGTACTGACACGTCAGCTGCCGAGCCATTTATCGCATCGATCAAGTCGCCAACGTCGTCGATGCTGTCCGTGATGAAGTTAATCGCTCCGGAGATGCCGGCGGAATCCGTGATGAGGATTGAACCGCTGTCAATTGCCTTGCCAGCCGATAGTGCGGTGAGCGGACTAGATCGATCGATGAACTGTCGATCAAGTGAACCGCCAACGATCTGCCCATCCTCAAAACTGCCTTCCACGCCAAGGTTGGCAGCCGTCGAGTCGGATGATGAAACAACGAGTGGCCCGGACGCTCCAGAAACGTCACGAAGCCGGATGCCAGTTCCGGCCTCGTTGACCCGTGCGATCAGTGGCAGGCCAGCTGAGTTGATGGAGTCAATGATCTCAGCCGTATCAACTGCTGACGAAAGATCGATCGATGCGGACTGACCGTCGCCCGTTTGGATGTCTAAGGTCGTTAGTGATACGCCCGCCCCACCAGCAAGTTCGCGAAGGCTTGATCCCCTTAGGGTGAGGCGAAAGTCATCTGCTCGTAGGGTGTCTCCGGAGGTGGACGCATTCCAACCTAGGTCGCTTGCGGTCGTTGAACCGCTTGCATCACCAATCGAAAAAACCGATGTGCCCGTCGTCAGATC
>JBCCKZ010000725.1:0-3361 GCA_039027135.1 Planctomycetota bacterium | reverse complement strand
GGCGTAGGTTTAGCGGCTCTGTTTCCGCGGCTATTGTGAATCTATTGCTCGCGGGTCTGGGCCTTTGGCTGGCCACAAGCTGCCCACTATCTCCAACGTCTTTGTCGATCATCGAGCCGTATTGGCCCTTGCCCGGCGGTTTCATTCGCATGACTGGTTTCATCGCAGCGATGGTCGCTTTGTGGCTGGGCGCGGGAACCTGGGTGGGGCCAGGCCTCGTGCTTGATGGAGCTAACGATGAGGGGCCGACTGTCCAGCGTCGTGTTCGAGTGTGGCGGCGTACGGGGGAAGTGCTATCGATTTTGTTGTTGTCAACATTGCTTCTCGAAGTGGTCTGGGTCGCTGTCGAATTGTCGGATGCAATTGAGATGTCGGTCTATACAGTTTGGGCGTTCTTGAGTTTGGCTTTTGCGAGCACCCTATTGGCGGCGCTACTTGATTTTCTCTATCGAAACACCTATTGGCCTTGGCGATTCATTACAGCGTTGATGCTCGTATTGGGTGCTAGCTTTACCAGCCACGTGCAACTGGGGTCTGCAGACCTTCAGGCTTTGAAAACGCAGCCAGATGCACAACAGCAGAACGTAACGTCTTTGAATTGGGTTGAGGCTGCGATTAACCGTTTAGAGAGCCAACCCAAAGGTCCGGTTATTATCGTCACTGCAAGTGGCGGCGGCTCCCGCGCCGCAATGGTTACGGCATTATCACTGAAGATCATCGAAGATGAGTTTCGACAAGATGGAGGGCATCCCGCTTGCATGTGGATAGGCAGTGGTGTCTCCGGAGGAGGCCTTGCACTGGCCGCGCATTACTACCCGTCAACGTGGCAATCATCTGCCCAAGATGCCGTTAGTCGGGATTACCTGGGACCCATTTTCCGGGGGTTCCTCGTTCCCTTTTCGAATCGAGGTGAGTCGCTGACTGCGTATTGGGACCGCGCATTCCCGTGGCAATCTATTCGTCAGGATACGCTGGATCAGAGCAAGCCGTTGCTACTGTTTGGGATCGCTGACATTGATACTGGTAGACGAATGGTGGCTGGATTTCCGATGCTACCTAGTGCTTGGCTCTCAAGATGGGAAGCCAAGCCGCGCGGCGGTGATATCAAATGGGTGTTGGAAGACAACGCCCACGCACCCTATAGCTTGTCAAATCTTCGAGTCGATGGTGGCCAGCCCAACATTCATCTGACTCGAGCGGTTCGTATGTCGTCGGCGTTTCCATTCGGGCTTGAACCGACGCGAGTCACAGTGGACGTCCCCGGGCAAAACGACCAAACAAGTGACCAAGTTCATTTCCTCGATGGAGGAATGGTTGATAACACGGGGATTGATTCGGTCGTCGCAGTTCTCGCAAAGATCAAAGAGCTTGAAACGGCAAACGGTAAGAGAATTGAACAAGAGTTGCGACGCCGAGGCATCCTTCTTGTCGAAATCGACGCCGGTGCCGGTTCAAATGAGGTGTCTCGTTCAGGGCTATTGAGCCGCCTAACTCAGCCATTTCGAGGCTACAACCGAGGCGTGTACTCGGCGGCGAAGCGAGCCAGGGAACAGAATTTCAATGAGCTCGAATACCAGTACAAGGAGAACTTCGTGACCGAACCGATCATTTCGCATCCCGCGAATGATAATGTCACTGAAATCATGACTTCGTTTGCTTTATCCAAGAGTGATATCAAGCGTCTGGTTGACTCGTTCGTAGAAGGTGAGAATAGGATTCGTGATTCCTTACACGGCAAATACGAGGCACTTTCTGACAGATAAAGAATCAATACAGCCACCCACGAATCCGAGAGCCTCAGGATCTTCTTGTGACGAGCTTTCAAAGAACCTGAATTTGAACGCTTGTTGCAAATCGAGTGTTGCGGTTGAAAGCGGCATCTTTTGTGGTACCGCAACTAGCTATTCAGTTCTTGACGCTTTCGCGAACCCGGTTGGCCGTTACGTGTCCTTGCTCTGGTCCGTCAATTAGAGAAACCAAGATGATTATCTTTACCACAACATCAGCATCGCAGGAGTTTGGCTCGTCGTTCGACGGCGAGTCGGTGTTGGTGGATCGTGAGTGAAAATTCACATCGAGACGATTCGCAACGCCCGCCATGTGACCTGCTTGGCGGGTTTTTTTGTGCAGTGTTGGTACCTATTTGACGGGGTTTTCTGTCCCTTCGTGTCTGTTCATCTGGCGCTCAAGCAGAGCAAAAAGGTCTCCGAGGCTGCTCACCTCGGTCGCTGGCGAGTGGTGCGAAACGTTTCCTTTACAAGGGAGTTTGCGAGCTATGGTTCAAAACGAGATGATGCAAAAGGTCTCGGTCAACGTTGGCACAATCGGCCATATCGACCACGGCAAAACAACATTGACGTCGGCCCTGTTGCGCGTGCAATCTGAGAAAGGTTTGGCCAAGTACAAGTCCTACGAGTCGATTGCCAAAGGCGGCATTGTTCGTGATAAGAACAAGACCGTGACGGTGATTGCGTCGCACGTGAAATACGAGACCGCTGGGCGTATCTATGCTCATATTGACTGCCCTGGTCACGCCGACTATGTCAAGAACATGATTGCCGGTGCTGCCCAAATGGATGGCGCGGTGTTGTTGGTTTCGGCTGCTGATGGCCCAATGCCGCAGACTCGCGAGCATTTGCTGCTGGCAAGGCAGGTTGGTGTACCTCACCTCGTCGTATTCATCAACAAGTGCGATTTGGTGGAAGACGCCGAATTGCTCGAGCTGGTCGAACTTGACATGCGTGAGTTGCTAACAGAGTATGGCTACGACGGTGAGGCAACGCCCATCATTCGTGGTTCAGCGAAGCGAGCTCATGATGATCCGACGAATGCCCAGTCGATTGTGTGTATTGAGCGCTTGCTCGACGCTCTCGATAGCTGGATCCCAGATCCGGTGAGGCTGATTGATAAACCATTCTTGATGCCCATTGAGAATGTCTATTCAATCGCCGGCCGCGGTACCGTGGTGACCGGTAAGATCGAACAGGGAGTGATTCACGCTGGGGACAGCGTTGAAATACTTGGTTTGCGATCGGAGACCTTGACGGACGTGATCACGCAAGTTGAGTCGTTTGGCGATGTGCTGAACGTTGGCAAGGCTGGAGACAATGTTGGCGTGTTGCTTCGAAAGATGGCACACAAAGATATTTCGAAAGGCCAAGTACTAGCGAAGGCAGGAAGCTTGACACCGCTTCAGGAGTTCGAAGCTGAGGTCTACGTCCTGAGGAAGGAAGAGGGAGGTCGACATACGCCATTCTTCGATGGCTACGCCCCTCAGTTCTTCTTCCGAACGACCAACGTTACTGGCAGTGCTAAAGTCTTGGGCGGTATCGATATGGCTATGCCAGGAGATGGTGTGCAG
>JBCCKZ010000724.1:0-3380 GCA_039027135.1 Planctomycetota bacterium | reverse complement strand
GAGAGACGGCTTGAAAAAGACAAAAAAGCCAGGGCTATCGTTGCGCAAACTCCCTCAAAAACACATTCAAAATGAACGACTTGACTTCTCTAGAAAAGCCGTGAACCGAATGTGAGCGGAGCGAACGAAGGTGCCGGGCAAGCAAGAATCTCCGTTCGTCCTTATCGTGATCCTGATCATAATCTTCGTTCAGCGGAACGGCCCGGTGCCTTCGCGGCTACGCCGCATCCGGCCCAAGTCTCACCATATGAAAAACGGCCGAACAACATAAAGTGAACGCGCGATCTAACCCCGCAAAATTCAATTCCTAAACAGAATACAATACGCCGCACGGAACGCGTCGCGAATTCCAATCTTCTTCCCTTCGCCATAACCTCTGCCGTGATAAGAAATCGGCCTCTCGACCACTCGAACACCAAGCTTGGAAATTTGCGATGTAATCTGTGGCTCAATTGCGAATCGATTCTCGTCGAGCTTCAGTTGCTCGACGACGTCTTGCCTGAAGACCTTGTAGCAAGTCTCCATATCCGTCAGCTTCAACTGGGTCTTCAAGTTAGATAACCAAGTGAGACTTCGATTGCCAAAACAATGAATCCTTTGTCGCCAATTCATGGAACTCCATGGTCGGTCGATGAATCGAGAGCCAAAGACGACATCGGCTTCATCGTTGATCAGAGGCTCGAGTAAGCCAACAAGATCCCGGGGATCATATTCAAGATCGGCGTCTTGGATTGCGACATAGTCACCACGAACGTCTTCGAAACCCGTCCTAACCGCGGCTCCTTTGCCTACGTTGTGAGGCATGTTGGTGACACGAATCTCTTCAAACTCGGACTCCAGTTCTGCAGCCGTTTCGGAGCTACTGTCGGTTGAGCCATCGTTGATGAGGTGTACATCAAGCTCTAGTGTTTCAGACCGAATAGCCATCAAATTCTCGATGCATTGCCGCAATGTGGCCGCCTCATTGAAGATGGGAACCACGATTGAAAACGTTACGGCTTGGGCGGAAGGGATGGGAGAAATCCAGGTCTGATTTAGAGGCGTCAGGTGGTTCGAAAATGTGGCATCACTAGAAGGATAAATAAACACCCCGATGAAACCTTGCCCTAGTCTCTTCGTCTTTTCGGATCACGAAACAAACAGGAATTGAATTGACGAAGCGACAGTCACAGGAATCAACTATCGTCTAGCAAGTCGGGGCGGTTCCTCACACCCAAAAAGTGGAAATACCATGAACTACGACAGTACGTTTCGAAGAACACTCGTGTTCGCCTCAGCCTTCTTGCTGTTGCTGGTCTCTTTTTCTACGCGTTCAAACGCTCAAGACATAGAAATCGTCGAACGTCGCCTCGGGGAAATCGTCGCTAAGGGTGAGCTGACACTGGAACAAGCCCAGGTGATGCTCGGTGCTCTTCATGAGCATGCCGGGATGCGTCACGTGTCGATGCAATTGCTTGAGGAGTTTGAGCGTCTAGGAATTCCAAATGAGCCGGTTGAGCGAGTACGGCATGAACTTGCCGAACGCGGAATCGAGGGGCACCGAAATTTCGGTGTCATGGAAGTGATCCTGCGTATTAACCACATGATGAAATACTCGAAAGAAGAAGTGGATCTGACGCAGGAGCTTGAAAGACATTTATTCGAGCACCTCGATATACCCGAGCCTCAGATCGAGCTTGTCATGGATCTTGCGAGAAACTTACGCGAGCACACTCGCCCCAAAAACCAGCGCGGCGAATTTGAGATCGATAGAAGGGCTGCGGTACTCATGCTTCAAGTTGAGACGCTCGCTCACAATCTTGAAAGCAAAGTAAGAGCAGAATCAATCGAGACAGAGATGATATTAGATCATTGGAATGGCTTGATCGAACAAAAGATCTCGGGCAAGGTAGAGGAGAGCGTCGAAGCCGGTCTCCTCTCCGAAGAACAAGCGGAACGAATTCGGATCGCAGTGGAGAGGCGTGGCGACGAACTGAGTCGTTTGAGTGAGCAAAACAGAGACTAGTCGACCCGAATCCAATCAACTTCGATCGCAAAATTGCCCTGCCGCTTATCGCCCAAAAGAATCCCCAAGGACTGAACTCTCGAAGCGTTCAGTCGGAGATTCGATATCGGCCGACCAAAGGAATGAGCAACAAACTGGTTCACCGGTAGGCGCACTTCTTGCCACTGGTCCTTGATGGTTTGAAAATCAAGTTGGTACGAAAAGGCGGTACGACGCTCAGGCGTGTAAAGGTTGAAAGTGTATTTGCGGCCATCACCTTTAACTCGCAAAACAATCTCGTCACCCGACGCAAGTCCAAGCAATCTCGGACTGGATCGAACCGACGCGAAACCTCCGTTGTTCGCCAGTGATAAGAAGCCTTGAAAACGCATCACACCACTACCAGTGACGCTTGCTTGGCTACTCGATCGCCCGCCCATCACTCCGTCGTTGACGAGATTCCAAGAAGATGCGTCATTCGAGGCATCGAACTCGAATAGCGATCGTATTGATTCAGTTGCGGCGATTTGGGCAGATACTTGTCCGCAAAATAGGCATGTCGCGATGACAAGAACGAAAGAAACACGCATCTTTTAGACCGGTTTGAGGGCAGGCTTTCCTAATCGCACTTTACGCGTTGGTCACCCCTCACAAGCTTGTTCGGGCTAATCGTAGTGAGTTTTGAAAGTCTCGAATTGCTGGTTCAGTCCCCACCCGGCCGTTGAAACGTCCGACCTCCCCGGTGGGGAGGTTCGTTCAATCGTGAGCCGTGACCCGAATATGAGCATAGCGAATGAAGGGGCCGGGCAGACAAGACTATCCGCACATCCCTATCTAAATCTTCGTGTAGCGAACTTGCCCGGTGCCTTCGCGGCTGCGCCGCATCCGGCCCGCGGCTCACTGTTTGTGTCCAAAGATCACAATCCAGCACACAGCTATGTCACTTCAAACCAAAGGGTTGAACGTCAGACCGCTGAGCAGCTTGGGGTAAAAGTAAGTGCTCTTCGCGGGCATACGTTCTTTGTGGAGGCTGATCGCCTCCACATGGCCTAGTTTCGCGGGCATGACCAAAGCCGCAAACGTGTAGGGCTCATCCGAATCGCTTTCGGCTTGCGAGCCTTCGCCTCGAAAGCCCTCGATGACCTCATTCACTTCATGCACGTAAGTAGGCTTTGGATGCCCGGCCGAACCAAGAAGTTCATCAATCACCAAACGGTGCAAAAGACTCACGCCTAATGAACGCCAATCATCACTGCGTTCTGAAGCAAGAGACTGGATCGTTGCCGCAGCACCCTCGTTAGCCTTGGCCAACACCCAAGTGTCGTCTTCGGAGCCGTAGGGCCCAAGCCAACCCTGGTCGTCTGCGTTTTCCATTTCAGACCAAACTGATTGAGCG
>JBCCKZ010000723.1:0-3384 GCA_039027135.1 Planctomycetota bacterium | reverse complement strand
TCGCATCGGAGGATGCTGCCGACAAGTCTGAAGAAACTGGCGATCGCTTGGCGATGCGGTTTGATGGCGAACGAGGTGTTCGGACCTTCAATATCGAGCCCTTCGATCGTTGGATGTCGTTTTCAGTAGTCATGACGATTCGTGATGCTAAGCGAAGTCCCCTTCGAAGCGTGCTAGCCCATCACACTCGGGGTACCGACTGCGGGTACAACGGATGGGACTTTGCCATCCGTGACGGCTTTTTGGATGTTAGGCTCGGACGCGTTTGGCCCGGCAACGCCATTTCCGTTAGAACCACTGAGCCCATCCCCGAGGACAAATGGTGCCAGGTTTCGACAACCTACGACGGCTCTTCGCAAGCAGGCGGGATTCGAATCTTCCTGAACGGTAAAGAGCTGCCCACGGAAGTCATTCGCGACGAACTGAAGAAGCAATGCAATGTGAAGGTCGATCACGGTGGTGAGTTCGTGATTGGCCAGCGATTCCGTGATCGTGGGTTCGCCGGTGGTCTCATTGATGACGTTCGTGTTTATGGTCGTCGATTGACTCGTCAAGAACTTGTATTCCTGGCGACGGGGCACACGTCCGATGTTGATTTTGAAACCTATGTCTCAACCCATGATCATCCGTCTCGCCAAGCCCACGCCGAATTGACCGAGGCTCGAAAGCGTTTGGTCATGGTAGAGGAATCCATGGATGAAATTCCGGTGATGCGTGAAATGAAGAACGCTCGGCCAGCTCACGTTTTGGCTCGAGGTGAGTATGACGCGGAAACCAATCAATCGACTCTAGTCTCTCGCAACGTACCTTTAAGTGAGATGATGCCTCTTCCGGAGGCCGGATCGCCAGACCGGATGACGCTGGCAAAGTGGGTTACAGACCCGCGGCACCCGCTGACAGCAAGAGTTGCTGTCAATCGACTCTGGGCGAATTTCTTTGGAGCGGGACTCGTTGGTACGCCTGAGAACTTTGGGCTTCAGGGTGATCTGCCAACCCATCCTGAACTGCTCGACTGGATTTCTCGCGACTTCATCGATTCTGGCTGGGACATCAAGCGACTGTGCAAACAAATCGTACTCTCGTCGGCTTATCGGCAAGACTCCAAAGCGACGTCTGAAAACGTCATTGCGGACCCGGAGAATAGGCTTTTGTCTCGAGGCCCATCGCATCGCTTGGCGGCCGAACAAATTCGCGACATGGCTCTTGCTGCCTCAGGTTTGATGAATCGCGAAATCGGTGGTCCTCCCGTTTCCCCCTACCAGCCCGGCGAAGACCTTTGGCGAGAGTCCAATGGTATGTCGCCTGCTTATCAACAGTCCGTCGGCCAATCACTGTATCGCCGATCTTTGTATTCCGTTTGGAAACGCACGGCACCGCTTCCCAATATGTTGGCGTTTGATTCAACGACACGGGAAGTTTGCACGGTTAAACGGTCGCGAACCAATACTCCGCTGCAAGCGTTGGTGCTACTAAATGACATTCAATTTGTCGAAGCAGCTCGCATCTTGGCGGCTTCGATCATAGGTGACATTCGAAACTCGATGACTGAGATTGAAGCTTCGTCCTCGAAGGAGGAAACCGAAACAAGCGTGTCCCATCAAAGCTCTTCACTCACGGAGGATCGCATCCGGGAGATGGTTGACGAGGCTCTCCTTCGGCTCGCGGGACGGCCGGCGACTGATGATGAATCAAAACAGCTTGTTGTGCTCTTTTTGGAAGAGCACGAATTCTTCACGGGGCATCCCGATCACGCGGCAGACCTCATCGGTCACGGTGACGCGAGGGTTGATGCCTTGATATCGCCAAACGAGCTAGCCGCAATGACGGTCGTTTGTCAGGTGATCCTGAATCTCGATGCAACCATTTGGAAACGATAAACCATGAATCGATCATTCAACGAAAACCAGGCTGCTCTTCGAGCGATAGTCTCCAATCGCCGGCTTTTTCTACGTCGCTCAACCGCCGGCATTGGTACGGCTGCATTAGCGAATCTTTTGAATTCGTCCTCGACCGCAGCCACTTTGGGCGAGGAAAGTGGGAACACTCACTTCCAGCCGAAGGCAAAGAGAGTCATCTATTTGTTTCAATCAGGTGGGCCGGCACAACAGGACCTTTTCGACTACAAGCCTAGGCTCAACGAGATGCAAGGCAAGGAGTTGCCGCCGAGCATACGCGGAGAGCAGCGTCTCACAGGCATGTCTGCCAACCAAGCTTCGTTGCCGCTTGCGGGATCCAAATTTAAGTTTGAACGTGCGGGCGATAGCGGCATGTGGATCAGCGAGCTGCTGCCGCACACTCGAAAGATCGTCGACGACGTTTGCTTCATCCGGTCAATGCATACCGAAGCGATCAATCACGATCCGGCAATCACGATGTTCCAAACCGGTTCGCAGATTGCCGGACGGCCTTCACTGGGCGCTTGGCTGTCCTACGGGTTGGGAAGTGAGAACCAAGATCTTCCGTCGTTTATCGTGCTTGTTTCAGCCGGCCAGGGCGGACAGCCGCTCTACGCTCGTTTGTGGGGTAGTGGTTTTCTCGACTCAAAACACCAGGGTGTTCAGTTCCGAAGCGGCAAGGATCCGGTTCTTTACCTAAGCAATCCGAAGGGAGTCACTTCAGACCGACGGCGTGCACAGCTTGATGCCATCAATTCGCTCAACCAAGCCCAGTTCAATCGAGAATTGGATCCGGAAATTGAATCGCGAATCGCCCAGTATGAAATGGCTTATCGCATGCAGTCGAGCGTGCCCGATGTGGCAGATCTATCCGATGAACCGGAGTCCACATTTGAGCTCTACGGCGAAGACGCGAAAAAGCCGGGGACGTTCGCGTCGAACTGCCTGCTCGCGAGGCGTCTTGCTGAACGCGATGTGCGATTCATCCAGTTGTATCACCAGGGTTGGGATCACCATGGCAACCTGCCCAGTGGGATCACCGCGCAAGCCAAGGAAACCGATCAAGCTTCAGCCGCCTTGGTACAAGATCTAAAGCAACGTGGGTTGCTTGATGACACGCTGGTGATTTGGGGAGGTGAGTTTGGACGCACCTCCTATTCACAAGGCGTTCTCACGCCCGAGAATTATGGACGTGATCACCATCCGAGATGCTTCACGACCTGGATGGCGGGTGGCGGGATCAAGCCTGGCGCGGTTCATGGAAGCACCGATGAATTTGGCTACAACATCGTTGAGGACGGAGTGCATGTTCATGATTTCAACGCAACGATCTTGCACCTCCTCGGAATTGATCACGAGCGGCTTACCTACAAGTATCAAGGCAGACGCTTTCGACTGACTGACGTGCATGGCTATGTGCTCGATGACATTCTGGCTTAGGCAGCCAATTCGGTAGCGGAGCTAGCCAAGACTTTCGGCACGCGTCAGG
>JBCCKZ010000722.1:0-3393 GCA_039027135.1 Planctomycetota bacterium | reverse complement strand
GAGCGAAAAATCTCAGTACCAGCCTCGCGATCACCGCCATGCACGATTAACCATCGCGGGCTTTCAGGGATGGTCAAACATAGAACGGTATAAATCAAAGCGGGAAAGGCTTCGACACCCAACATCCAACGCCAGGCGATCGTCTCATTGACGTACTTGCCGATCAAGTAATTTGAAACGAAAGCAATCAAGATCCCGAAGACGATATTGAATTGGAACATGCCAGCCAGTCGCCCCCGAATCGCGGGCGGAGATATCTCAGAGATATAAAGCGGCGAAGCGACGGTCGCGACACCGACACCCAGTCCACCTACAAACCTCGCGAACATGAAGAGGTATGGATCAGGTGCGATGCCTGATGCAACGGCTGATACAAAGTAGAGTCCGCCAACCGAAAGCAGCGTCTTACGACGGCCGAATTTTTGCGTGGGGATTCCGCCAACGATCGCGCCGATCACGGTTCCCCACAAAGCCGCACTCATGCAGAGCCCATGAAAGACGCTATCAAGACTCCACAGCGTTTGGATCTGTTGCTCGGCACCCGAAATCACGATGGTGTCGAAGCCGAATAAAAATCCGGCCAGTGAAGCCGTGACAGACCACAGCAGCAGGCGGTTGTTCAAAGTGGTTCTCGACGAGGGGGATTTGAAAAGTCCTGGCCGTAGAGCGTAGCCGAATCTGTGTTGAGCTGGTGGAGGGAGCAACCGTTTTGGCGGGTCGGAGAAATGACCCGATACCGGATCGCCCTCAATCGAGGAGCCGTCGAATATTTCAATCTTTTTTTGAAAGGACTTTTGAAAGTCGCAGTACCTGAGTGCAAGGACAACTACCCGCGACCTGTTGAAGCGGAAGTTGGCCTTCTTTTGAACCCCTACAAATTGGAGCACTTAGCGATGAAACGCACATTTTCCTTCACTATCGCACTCACTCTTGCAGCCCTTTTCAGTTTGCCTGCTGAGCTCGCCGAGGCCCAACGCCGCGGCGGCTCCTCGAGAGGCGGCAGCCGCATGTCCTCGGGCTCGCAGCGATCTAGCTCGAGCCGTATGAGTTCCAGCGGAAACCGAAGCACTTCCTCTCGCGGCTCAAGCTACTCCCGACGATCATCGTCACCAACTCGGTCAACATCCCGCACGAGCAGTTATCGACGACCATCAAGCTATGGTTCGAGTTCGTCGCGTCCCACTTGGACGCGTCCCTCAAAACCTCGGTCGACGGGATCAACGCTTTCGGGCTCGACCTCTCGGCCAAGTCGTCCTGTTAACCCCGGCTATACAGTGACGACGCCAAAGCCTTTGGTTCAGTCGAAGCCAACAGGGACGACGCTTTCCGGTTCATCGGGGCGTCCGAGTCGTCCGATTAACCCGGGGCTGACCACGTCCGGTCCTCGACCCATCAAGCCATCCGCCTTTCCGACTGGTTCCGGCGCCATACAAAACCAGTCCGGGCAGCGGCCCAATCGTCCTGGCGATGCCAGGCCGGGAACCGGAACATTTGGGCCATTGACTCCCGAGGGACCCTACGGACGGCCTGTCAATCCAGGTACTCGTCCTACTGAACCCAGCGTTGGTCTACCCAATGGAAACCGGCCATTGCCCGACGTTCCAGGAGCGTTCAATCCAAATAACCCCGCTCCAGGCGTCAATGGTCCAGGCGCCAATAATCCCGGCGCTAATGCTCCCGGCGTCATCGTTCCGGGCGGACCTGGAGGCAACTTCCCGCTTCCGGATATCACTCGTCCCGGAAACCGCCCACCCGGCCGACCCATTCCTGACTTGGGGCACCCAGGAATCAATCGTCCCAATCTTCCCTTGCGACCCACCTATCCTTGGGTAGGCCTTCGTCCTCGTCCAACGTGGTGGTGGTACAGCTGGTGTCAGCCGGCGTTGACTCCGGCTATTCAAGCAGAGCAAGCCACTTGCACGATCATGCCAGATTGCTTCGAGCCCGTTGAACTGCTCGTGACCGAAGTTCGACCGATTGATTTCGTTGAAGATGAAGTTGCATTGGAAAAGTGGTACTTGGGGCTTTCCGGAGTCGTTTTGCCTGGCAAAGGTCTTGGAATCGAGACGATCGAAGAGTTATCTCCTGCCGCGAACTCGGGGCTTCAGCCTGGAATGGTCATTACACACTGCAACGGTATCGAATTGACTGATCTGGCAGTCCTTCAAGAGACGATCGCGGTCTCCGAAGGTGTTCTACTACTGCAGACCGTCGAATCTGGCGAGTCCGTTGCTCAGGAGATCACCGTCAGAATGACTAAGTTGGCGATCGGAAATTTCTAGCGTCAGCGTTCCTCAAATTACAAGCGACAAACGCCGAATCCCCGTGTGAGAAATCATGCGGGGATTTTTTTGAAAGGAATGTCGCTTTGACCAGTACCTGGAGTACGGCACCTGAAATTCGAAGCCCGTGATACGGCTTCTGGGGTGCAGGACATTACTCTTTCGCGGCAACACGAAACATGAACGCTCTTTGTTTAGACGGATCGGCAAGGACCAGTAGGTTACCGATGAGAAGCATGGATCTGGACCAGCAAATCATGGAGTTGCTTTTGGCTGGAAAGCGTGCGCAAGCCCTGCTGGTTTTGTATCGAACTCACGGTGGGAGCTTGGATGAGGCATGGGAAACAATCAACCAACTCGGTGACGAGTTGTCCTATCAAATACCAATTCACGATTCGGCTCACCTGACCGTCAAGCAGTACCTCGAAGATCAGGATCGACCAACCTCATGGAAGGAAACGGCATCGGCCTACATGATTGGTCTCTTTGTCATTGCGATCGGTCTCGGAATGGTTGCTTTGGCGTGGCCTAGGTTCAAGACTGGATTCGATTCCTACTGGTGGCAAAAGCACAAAGCAACCGTCTTAATGATTCACTTGGACGAAGAAAACAAGTTTCGTCAGCAGCGCCAGGTGACTCAATGCTTTCTCTCCTACAGGTATCGCTACCAATTCGATGGCCAGGCTTATGAGAACACCGTGAGAAAAGAGCCGTTCTATGATGTCTTCGGCGATCGTATTTATGACATTGGTGAACAAATTGACGTCGTCGTGAACCCGTGGCAACCTGAACAGTCCATTCACAAGCGTTTCATGTATCAGCGAACGCTGTGGGTGGTCGTCGGTATAGGAATCATCGCACCAGGTGCGGCTTGGATAGCCTTCTTGATGTTCCTTGAAAACAACTTTCGGAAGCTTCGTTGCTGTGATCCTCTTCTAAAGACAAATGGTTCAGCAAACATTCAACCAAGTGCGTTGGCATGAAAATACCTGGCAATTCGTAGTGGTGGCTTCCAGCCGCCAACTCTTCTTTCTCGCACGTAGTGGTGGCTTCTAGCCGCCGACACTTCTTTCTCGCACGTAGTGGTGGCTTCCAGCCGCCGACATTTCTT
>JBCCKZ010000721.1:0-3396 GCA_039027135.1 Planctomycetota bacterium | reverse complement strand
TGGGCAAAATGCAATTTGCCGACCGGTATGACATCGGTTCCGTAGAACTCAGCGCTGTACTCAAACGGCCATTGCCCTTTGAACTGCCGACTTCGGGCGACCATCCGTTGGTCGGCTATCTCTCTCCCAACAACATCGCGACAGAGATTGATAGGATTAACAACTTCGATGTCGATCGCAACTTCATCGCGGAATACTCCAAATGCCTCGAGGCAGCACTCAAATCGAGCCAGGCCGTGCTGTTGACCTATGGTTGAGAGAAGCGGAACAATGAATTGCACGTGCGGACTGGAAATGGTCTGAAGATTAGCGGGTGGAAATCCCGCCTGGGTAACTGCTAGCCACAGGCCCAGTATCGAGTTTTGCAGCGTTGGTATAAGGCGTTTTCGCCGAAGTCCAACGTTGAAGCCCTGTGTTTATTGGAAGACGCTGGCAGAAAGGTAGTGAGGGTGAAAGGTATCGACTGGCTGTCGAGCCCTGAACGAGATTGATCTCCGAAAACATGGTACCTGTCGGATTCTGCCCAAGGTGTGTGCATGCTGGAAGGCAACACTCAACGTCGCATTTTTGGCGAGCGATGGTGAGAGACCCGGAGTCGAAGATCCACTCGCGCTACACATCGCATCTTCAGAGCAACCAGTGAGACCCCCGCGTAGCCAATCGCTCAAGGCTGTGTTCTTGAGCGAAACATGACTTCCAATCATGAACGATCGAGTATGCCCGCGAAGCCGAACAGGCAACTGAGGCAAATGACTCTTTGGGAGTCGGATGACTGCGTAGTACCGATGAAGCCCGGTAATGCGGGACGAGGGAAGGCGGTCAGGCCGGCACGCGAATCAAGTCGACCACCTGCTGCTCACAGAAGCAGAGTGCCGGTGAATGATCGACTCGATCGCATCACTCAGAGAGCGGGAAGCGACAAGGCAGCAACGTTCAACAACCTTTTCAGTTTGTTGAACACCGAGTTGCTGTTTTACGCTTTCCGAAAGCTCAAGCGAGATAAGGCTCCTGGCGTCGATGGTCAATCGGTGGAGGATTACGAAGAGAACTTGCGAGGCAACTTGCAGTCCTTGGAAGATCGAATCCACCGAGGTAGCTATCAACCACAAGTGAGCCTGCGTCGCGACATCCCCAAAGGCGGCGGTAAAACGCGTCCACTGGGGATCGCTTGCGTGGAGGACAAGATCGTGCAACGTGCGATCGTGATGGTCTTGGAGCGGATCTATGAAGTCGACTTTTCGGAGTCCTCTTACGGCTATCGCCCCAAACGGAGCTGCCACCAAGCGTTAGCCGAACTCGGCGAGCGGATCCACCGCGACCGAGTTAACTTTGTATTGGACGCCGACATTGCTGGCTTCTTTAACCACGTCGACCACGGGCAACTCATCGAGTTGCTCGGTCGACGGGTCAAGGACAGGCGACTGCTGCGTCTGATCACAAGACTGCTAAAGAGCGGCGTGATGATTCAAGGCCAGCGACACGACACTGACGAAGGCGTCGCGCAAGGTTCGGTACTCTCTCCGCTGCTCGCCAACGTGTATTTACATTACGTGTTGGATGAGTGGTTCGAGCAGCAGGTGACGCCCCGGCTTCGCGGCCAGGCGTCGATCATCCGCTTTGCGGATGATTTTGTCTGCCTGTTTGAGCGAGAATCCGATGCGAAGCGTTTTCGAGACGTGTTGGTGAAGCGGCTGAATCGCTACTCGCTTGAATTGGCCGAGGAGAAGACGAAGTTGATCCGATTTGGACGTTTTGCGAGTCGCGATAGCCAGCGACTTGGCGAAGGTTCTCCGGACACCTTTGTACTCCTGGGCTTGATGCATTATTGCGGCCGGAGCCGCGCGGGAAGGTTCAAGTTAAAACGGAGAACGGCAACGAAGAAGTTTCGATCGAAGGTTTCGGAGTTGAAGGCTTGGTTTCGTACCAATTTGACCACTCCGATCGCCGCGGTTTGGGCGTCGCTAGAACGCAAGCTTCGCGGTCACTTTGGCTACTTCCATGTCAATGACAATTGGAAGATGCTGATGAAGTACCGAGAAGCAGCCCGTCGTCTGGCATTTCGCTGGATGCGACGTCGCAGCCACAAAGGCGGCCAGCTGAGTTGGGCTTCCTACCAGCAGTACCTAGATCGTCACCCACTCCCGTTACCGGGCCGTTTGACCGACTTGATCGCGATGGGGAGGTCTAGGTGATGCCGAGTGAGAGGTGTCGGTCGGGAGCCGGATGCGTTAACGGCGCAAGTCCGGTTCTGAGAGGGTTCGATCTTCAATTGGACACGGAGAGAATATTGTGACACCACCAGAGAAATCAGTGGTCAGTAGTAAGCACAAATCCTATCCTAAATCCGAAAGGGATCGTTCTACTCGCCGTGCGGATTCTCTGTTTCGATGGTTGCCGGGAATGGACGCCGATGGTGCACTCGCTGGCTGCGATTTGACCGCAGACTTGGCCGGGATCGAATCGCATGTGAGTGATCTGCAAGCCGAACTTTCCACCGCGATGCCCGATGAGATGATTCAGAAGTACCAAAACAAGTTTCGGCAACCAGTTGCGGAGCAGAACAAAGATGCGTAACAATGATGTCCACCGAAGGACGCGAGCCGAGCGGTTTGGCAATGGTGGGTCTTTCGCGCGTCCTCGGTGATGTCCGCCTTGATGCGTAGCGTACCACGATGTGCAATCGTAAAGGCATTGGTATCGCGAACAAGAAAACGGGTCTTCAATTCAGCCTTCGAGACTTGCTCACTTTTGTCGCTGCGTTACCGATATGCGTTGGGCTAGCGAGCGTAGCCGAAAACTTGACATGGTCAGCGACCTCAGGCCTGATTGATGTTCAGTGGTATGGTGAGATTCGAAGGTTTCTCGTTGACCGTGGTGTCGCGACGTACGTGGTGACTGGATATGTTTCATTTGTTTTGCTCGACCTACCCTCGTGGTTTTGTTATTCGCTCATCGCGTTAGCAATTGGGTTGATGGGTTCACGAGTTTCTCTACCCATCGCCATTGCTTTCGTGTTTTCGGTGTTTTTCCGAGATCTGCTTCTAGATTCTTTTGGTGGTTCTCAGTTTTGGCTGAATCTTCGGGTCGTATCTGCAATCGGGACATCCCTCACGCTTCTTGGTTATGTGACTGGACGCTACCTCAATGCGGGTCGTGGTTCGAGTGGACGAAGAGGACAGGAGCGGATCACCGCAGGCAACGTTGTCGCAGTCGTTTGTTTTACTGCAGCTTCCATGTATGGATGGTGGATAGTTGGAAAAGAGCGTGTTGAGATCAAAGAGATTCAAGAGGAATTTGAAGACGCCAGGATGCAATGGGAGGCCGGAAATGAGTGAGATGCATAACCAATAATAATTTGACATCGCGTGATTTGACGGCGGTGTCAGGGTTGGGGTC
>JBCCKZ010000720.1:0-3400 GCA_039027135.1 Planctomycetota bacterium | reverse complement strand
GCGACCTGATGAAGATGGCAAGGAGTGGGTGCGTCGCACGAGTCGGTTTCTTCACCAATCCAAAAATTTGGGTGGGAACAGGTCGACAATTGAAAACTCGAGGCAAACAACAATCGCCTTGTAACTCAACATCGTCGATGCCAAACGAGTTCGCAGAACCACTCCATCTGCGATTGCTTCAAATTGCAACGACGACCGACGAAGCTGTTAAGCTGTGTGATCGCAGACGATTGCCTGTAAATATCGTTGTTCGTCGCCATCATGAAACGGCAACGTCTCCACCGTATTCCCCGAACCTTCGCCGGTTGAGCCACGTGCTCAGAGATTTTCGATGCCGATTGCCAGGTTGTTTGTCGCCACGATCTTGCTGGGTCTACTTTCAACGCGGGTATTTGCTCAGACGCTGTCGGCTGACATCATGTATGTACCAAATGGGCGCGAACGACACGTCCTCGACATTTACAACGCCGACCAACCGAGCTCAGATTCTCTTCCTATAGTGTTCTGGATCCACGGTGGAGGCTGGCAGGTAGGCGACAAAAGCGATGTCTCGATCAAACCCAAAGTGTTGACCGACCGAGGGTTTATCTTTGTGTCGACGAACTATCGTCTGTTGCCTGAGGTCACGATGGAGGAACTCACCAATGACGTCGCAAAAGCGCTCGGCTGGATCCATCGGAACATCGCGGAGTTTGGCGGTGATCCTAATCGAATTTTCGTCGGTGGCCACTCAGCGGGTGCACAGTTGGCCGCACTTCTTTGCACTGACCATCGATACCTGGAAAAGGAAGACGTAGAGTTTGATTCGCTCAAGGGATGCGTACCCGTCGATGGCGACACCTATGACATTCCCAAGATCATCGCGACAGCCGAGCTCCGTCAAATGCTTTACGGAGGAAAGATGTTCTCATTCGGACATCGACAAAAGTTCGGAAATGATCCGGAAAAGCACGTCGACTTCTCCGCCGTAAATCACATTGAGATGGGCAAGGGAATCCCACCCTTCTTGATTCTCTATTTTTCCGGCAACCCAGAAACGAAGGCACAGGCTAACCGCTTGAAGGAAGTACTTCTGCAAGCAGAAGTACCAGTGAAAGCGTTCGGTAAACGCGACAGCAACCACAGTCGATTGAACAATGAACTTGGCGAACCCGAAGATCCAGCGACCATCGAGCTCTTTCGATTTCTGGATCGCCACAACCAACCTTGAATGCCAGAAAGTAATGGCCAAAAACAGTCATCCATTAGGAGACTCTGAGTGAAGACCAATAACCAACGATGCCAAATTCGTATTAAGGCTATTCAAATCTGTTTTGTTCTTTCGATCACAACTGCGTTCTGCACTGCGGAAGAACTGAAACAACCAAACTTTGTCATTATCCTGGCAGATGACTTGGGCTATGGAGATTGCGGTTTTACAGGCAGCAAACAGATAAAGACGCCACACATCGACTCTCTCGCCCTAGATGGCATTGTCTGTTCGCAAGGTTATGTCTCTGCACCCGTGTGCGCTCCATCTCGAGCGGGGCTACTCACCGGGCGTAACCAGCCGACCTTTGGTTTCGACAACAACTTGCCTTCGGCACCTCTACAACAGTTCAATCGAGAGCACTCGGGGCTTCCGGTCAATGTGAAGACGATCGCAAACCGGCTTGATGACCTGGGCTATATCAACGGAATCGTTGGCAAGTGGCACCTGGGCGAAGCCGACCACTTTCATCCGCTCAAGCGAGGTTTTCATGAGTTCTGGGGTTATCTGGGTGGCGGCCATGACTACTTCAAGACCAACCCAAAGAGTAAAGCCAGTTACTTACGACCCATTATTTGCAATTACAAGAAGCCTCAACCCCTAACCTATCTGACCGACGACAAAGGAGATGAATGCGTCGACTTCATTCGCCGTCACAAAGACAAACCATTTTTCTTATATGCATCCTTTAACGCACCGCACGGGCCACTGCAGGCAACTGAAGACGATCTTCAGCTGTACTCACACATGGACGACAAAGCTCGTCAGACCTATTGCGCGATGATTCACCGTCTTGACCAAAATGTCGGAAGGATTATTGAAGAGCTCAAGGCACATGGTCTCTACGAAGACACTCTGGTGATCTTTCTTAGCGACAATGGAGGACCGGTTAAGCAACTCAAAGGCGGAAGCGTCGCGGGCATTCGAATCAACGCTCCGTACCGAGGATCCAAAGGAACACTCTTGGAAGGCGGGATTCATGTGCCCTTTGTTGTTTCAATGCCTGGCAGACTCGAGGGAGGCACAACTTTTTCGCAGCCGGTTTCTTCGCTGGACCTGACACCCACCTTTGTCGAACTGGCAGGCGGATCGATCAAAGACGGCGACAAACTTGACGGCGTGAACCTTGTGCCCTTCCTTCAAGGACGCGAAGCGATGGATTCGGATCGCGAGTTCAAATGGCGATTCACGATAAGCGGCTGCCTGCGGGAGGGAGACTGGAAACTCATACGTCTACCTGACCGACTCCCCATGCTTTTCGATTTAAAGAACGATCAGGCAGAGCTCGAAGACTTGGCCGAGACCCAACCGGAGCGTGTTCGCGACATGTTGCGACGCTTTGGTGATTGGGACGTTTCCTGCCCCCACCCACAATTCCTTGAAGGCGACCGGTACAGAAGATCACAGATTGATCTATACGACACTGAGTACAACCTGAGTCAGCCCGAGTCGGTTGATTCCGACGACATTGAAGTACACGTTCGTTGAACCTACGGAGCTCTAAAAGATCTCATTGTGCAAAGCAAAATAGATCTTGTTGACATCCATCCAAGCAACAAAGGATATCGTGAATCATTATGCTCATGAGTCGCAAGTCATCCAAAAGCGTTTCAATAGCATTCTAATGGCCAACCCACACGATCCAATTTCCATCACGTCGGCGGAAGTCATCGATCTCCGGGTTCCCACATCAGACCAAATGCTGGGATCGGATCCGTTTCACAAAGCACCAGACTACTCTTCCGCGCTGCTGCATTTAGAAACAGGGACGGAACTCAAAGGTGTTTCCGTCGTTTTCACCGTGGGCGCTGGCACCGATTGGATTTGTCACGGTATCCGGGATCTTTGCCAGTTGGTGCTGGGCACTCAGCTGGAGGACTTTGCACGCGAGCCGTTCGGGCTCTATCGTCGCCTCATTGACCATCACCAGCTACGTTGGCTTCACGATGGCGTCTTTCGAATGGCTGCCGGCGCGGTGATCAACGCGATGTGGGATCTCTGGGCCAAATCCTTAGACAAGCCACTATGGAGATTACTCGTGGACCTCGAACCAGAGTTCATCGTAAACTGCATTGATTGGCGAAACATTAGCGATGTTCTGACACGAAAAGAAGCGATCCAGCTCCTTCAATCGCGGCGATCGAATCTTCG
>JBCCKZ010000719.1:0-3402 GCA_039027135.1 Planctomycetota bacterium | reverse complement strand
TTCCTGATTGAGTTCCTCGCTGATTTTGCGTGATTCTTTAAGGCTCTTGATCGCAGCTTCCAAATTGCCCGTAAATAGGTCGATGTTGTGCTGCAGGAACAGAGACTGTGCCTGTGTTGCCAGCGAACCGATCTCTTTGCTCTTTTCTAATGCGGCACTCAATAACTCGACTGCAGGTTTAAGGTTTCCCCGCTTGAGTTGTACATCGGCAAGCTTGCGCTGGATGAAAACAGCATTCATCCATTTACCTGATTCTTTGAATCGCTCGAACGATTCATTCATTAGTTTGTAGCTTTCATCGAACCTGCCTGTGCGAGCATAAAGGTTGCTCAGGTTGAACATCACCATTTCAGGGCCACGTTTACTTCCGATTTGGCGATGAAGTTCGAGTGCTTCCGAATAAAGTTCACCGGCCCTAGTCAGGTTTCCGTTGTTGGAATAAGTCGACGCAAGGTCACCCAGACAAATCGCCGTGCTTCGTTGATCTCCAACTTCTTTGAAGAGTTCAAGCGCACGTTGGAAATAGCGTTGGGCTTCGTTGGCATCACCGGCCCTTCCTCGCATTGCACCTTCCTGGCCCCAAGTGCGAGCTTCTGCCAGACGGTTGCCCGCAGCCTGAAAAGCTTTCCGGGCGCCGCCGACCATGTTGAGTGCTTCTTCCAGCTTTCCACTCCGGGCCATCACGTTGGCGAGCGTCAGGTTGACGCCGGCGATACCGATTTGGTCTCCAGAATCAATGTAGACTTGCAAAGAATCACGGAGCCGCTTCGTGGCTTGATCAAATTCTCCGCGATAGATTGCAATCTCACCCAGCAGGCTCTTACTTTTCGCGATCAAGCGATTGTTCTTGATCGATTCGCTCAACTTCAAGGCTTCATCGACTTTGGCTTCGGCCATATCCAATTGACCATTGTCAATGAGCCCTTTGCCCCAAGCCGTCAGCGTTGTAACTGCGTTTAAATCATCCTTGTTTTCACGAAATATCTTGAGTGATCGTTCGTAACACAGAGCGGCTTCATCATGTTTGGCGAGTCTGCGAAAGCCTTCGCCCTGAACAAGGCTCGCGTGCGCTTCCATGATCCTTGCGTCAATCACTTTGGCAGATGCGATAGCCATGCCTGCCAACTCGACTTGTTTCGCAACCGACGAAACGGATTGAGCAGCTTTCGCGGCAGCGATGTTCAAATCAATACTCGATGCAGTTGAGACAGAATCTGAATCGATTTCCTCGATCAGTTTCAACGCTTCATGCCCTCGGCCTCCCTTTACCAATGCGGAGGCAAGTCGAAGTCGATCTTCGAGTTGCCGATTCCGCAGATCGAATAGTGATCGAAAGTAGCTGGCGGCTTTAACTGTCTCTCCATTGAGCAAGCACAGCTCGCCTTGCATCGCCAGTTGTTTCCACTGTGGAAGTGATTGGCTGAGCTCAACTGCTTTGGCTGCGTGTTCCTTCGCGGCCGATTCGTTCCCCACCAGTTTAAGAGCTTGCGATAGCCGGTCGTGAATCAAAGCCGATTCGGAGTCAAGCTGTTGAGCCTCGTTAAGCAACTCGATCGCGCTTGCTGGTTGAAAACGCCTGATTGCGTCGATGCCTTTGAAGTAGGCGCTTGCTGCATCGGGTTTTGGTACCGACGGAAAGATTGCGCCAACAGCAGAGATATCAGGAGGCCTGACATGCAAATGTTGCCGAATCTTTGCTGCGGCCGAAGGGCAAGCGTCAATCCATCGCTCATTCCGAGCATCAACAGTGAACTCAAGTTGCGAATCAGGCCGAGCCGCGCTCTGCAAGTTGACGAAAAACTCGGTCTCTTCATTTTCCGTTTCATCCCACGACCCGACGACGATCCACTCCGTGTCGAGTCTTTGATTGATACGGTTGAGCGCACTTGATCCAAGTGAATCGGAATCCGAGAGGTCCAAGTCGATCTTGGCGTTAGAGGAATCATCAATCGAAACAACTTCGAATTCTGGCGACTTCTGCAACTCCTCGGTTAGTAATTCGGCGAGTCCAAGTGAAAGCCAATCAGCTTCTGCATCGCCCGATAGGTTTCGAAATCCGAGAACGGCGATTCGTGCCGGGGTGTCGGCAGTCGGTATGCGAAACGAATCGCTCGGATCTGTTGTACCGCTGGATTGAGCCGTTTCAACTTTTTTGACGTTTGATTTTGACTCCCAGGGTGGATCCGAGAAAACAAGTATTGCAGTCAGCCCCAAGATTCCCAAGCCAAGAAAGATTGAGACCGGCGGACGCAAAAGACTGGCAAAGCTGCCCGGTTTGATCTGCGATGGTATTTGCTTTCGACTGGACCATGAGCGATGCGAATCAAGAGATCCGGTTGAATCCCCTTCGGTGTTGGTCTCAATCAACCAGCTTTCAAGCTCATCGGCCATGTCCTTCGCTGTGTTGAAACGATCCGACAACTTTCGAGACAGTGCTTTCAAGCAAACTTGCTCCAGCTCCACAGGTATCGAATCATCGGACTGGCGTGGCGGGCGAACTTCACCCTGTTTTAGTTGTGCAATCAGCTCATCGGTGTTGTCACTTTTGTAGGGGCGATGTCCGGTCAACATCTCATACAGGACAACCGCGAGGCTGTAGATGTCGCTGCGCCCATCGATTCGACGATTGCCACCTTCGGCCTGTTCGGGACTCATGTAAGCAGGTGTTCCAACAAGGGCATCTCCGTCAAGCGAATCCTTTTCGCTGAGGGCCAACCCAAAATCAAGCAGGTGAGGTTGTCGGTTGGAATCGATAATCACATTGCCCGGTTTTACGTCGCGATGAACGATACCAGCAACATGCGCCACGTGGAGTGCTCTCGCGAGAGAGCACGCAATCATCGCCGATTCGCGATGGCTGAGCCCCTTACGTATCTCGGCTCGTAGCTCTTTGCCGCGAATGAACTTTGAAACCACAAAGCAGCGATCGTCTTTGGTTGTGCCACAGTCATAGACGGGAACAATGTTGGGATGTTCCAGTTTGGCGACGGCACGCGCTTCAGCAAGATACTCTTCCGTTCCTCCACCCATACGGATTCGTTTATTGGTAGGAACCTTAATGGCAACGCTGCGGTCGAGCTCCGGATCTTTGGCGAGGAATACCTTTCCGAAAGCCCCTTTGCCCAAGAGGCGTATGACCTCGTATCGACCTATGAGCTCAGGCTCTGACTTAGAGCTTTCGTTCTTCGTGTCTAGGTTGCTATTTGTTTCTAGGTCGCTTCGGGTGTCGTCAGGAACGTCGATTCCAAGCCCAGCGTAGAGCTCCATCTTTGCATCATTGGCTATCGAACTGTATCGACTTGCGAATGACTCGGGAGGCGGAGCGATGCCACGTTGGTCAAGGTAACCAAATTCCTCTAGAAGCAAGTCGACCTTAAGAAGGTCGCTAATTTCTGGTGTGCG
>JBCCKZ010000718.1:0-3402 GCA_039027135.1 Planctomycetota bacterium | reverse complement strand
TCAATTCGATCTGGTAGTGGCCATGCGTCGTTTCGCCGGGCAACCATGCTGACTTCATCGACGACTCAGGGGTCACCAATGCGTAAGCCATCGAGGCAACGATTGACAGATTCACCACAGCCCACAACAACCAAGTCGGCATACTGGGCGAAGATCTTAGTGCGGACATCGCCCGCTTGAATTTGTGGGTCATCGCTCAGTCCGTAAACCAATAGAAACTGACGATGTGAGCCGCAACCAATGCTGGCAGCGGCCACGTGACCCAGAGATGAAGCTTTGCCAGCCGCGGCCTCCACCGGCGGGCTGCCATAGCCCAATCTCCAGTGGCTCGGCTTTCCAAACTGCTAACGACGCCAACCGCGCCGCCGAACAAACCAGCCGCGAGGAAGCATATCCCCAACACCAGATTGAGATTTGCGCCGAGCTTCAGCCCCGTGTGGACCATCATGCCGATAAGTGTGAGTGTTCCGAGGATGCCATGAACAGCACGCCAAAACGTGTAGCTGCCCATCCTCTTCCAGCCGGTCCGCTTCCTCAGCGAGAAGGTCATACTGATGACCGTGATACCCACGAGCGTAAAACCACTGATCTGTCGAGCAAGATCACTACGCCAGAGAATGTCGACGTTACGCCAGGCTGATTGAACGGAATCCGCCATAGTGACGGGGGGCGCAAATATCCAAGCCACCATGACGACCAACGCAGCAACGGAAGCCGCGAAAAGTGGCGTTAGCAATCGCCCCACCGGGGGTGACTCTTCGCCCGATGCAAGTGCACACACTAGAGAACGGCAGGAGCCGCAGGCTGTCGATGCTCCACAATTCGATGCGATGTCATCCGGCTGATCAACGCCCGATTGAATCAGAGCCTGAATCGTACCTTTGGTTATCGACAAGCAAGAACAAACCACAGCATCGGCCGGCCACTGAGCGATCGGCAGCCCGCCACCAGGCGACCATAGCGAACCCGTCCTAACGAACCTTCGCCGGTGCATCGGCCAGAGTCTTTGCTGCCGGTTGATCGCCTGCCGGATCTGGGGCAAATCATCCCAAGGCCCAACACACGCGGCGCCAACCAAGCAGCCTTGTTCCAATAAGATTTTGCGGTAGCCGGACTCATCCCGATGCGTCAGAACAACACCAGCTACCGATTCACCAATCGATCGCCCGATCGCGGCAACCTGCACACCGAGCAACTTCAGCTCTGCCGATTCGTCGGCGCCTTCGAACGACGCATTCTCATCGCCGGCTAGATGGTCGCTAAGTACATCGGCCATGCGGAAGCAGGGCGCGACCAAGCCGTAAACATGTGATCTAAACGATACGCACTCACCGATGGCATGGATCGACGAGTGACTCGTTTGCAACTTCGAGTCGACGACAATTCCACCACGAGGCCCAACCTCGAGACCACTTTTTCTTGCCAGTGAATCGTTGGGACGAACGCCAGCCGCAATAATCAGGATGTCGACATCGAGCGGTTCTGCGTTCTCAAAATGCAACCTCAAACCGCCATTCTTGCATTGCTCAATACGCTGCGATCGTCGGACTAGCTGAACGTCGACATCCAACTCACCGATGCGATCCTTCAAAAACGATGCTGCCTTGGCATCGAGTTGCTTCGGCATCAACCCCGGAGCCATCTCAATCACGCTTGCTTTCAATCCAAGATCCATCATGACCTTGGCAGCCTCAAGTCCTAACAGACCGCCTCCCAAAACAGCACCGCGACTACACTTCTTTTGGGTGACATGTTCGCGAATATCATTGAGATCGTTTAGCGTCCGATAAACGAAGACGCCCGGAAGATCTTTCCCTTCGATAGGTGGAACGAAGGGGAACGAACCCGTTGCGATGACTGCCTTGTCATACGCGTGCGCATGACCGTTAGCATCGATCGCGACTTGACTCTCCGGATCCAGACGTTCAATTCGCAGGCCGGTATGCAGATTAATCTTGTTGCGTTGGTACCAATCACGATCGGCAAGCAGGAGGTCCGCTTCGGATCGACCTTGGAAATAACTTGACAGGTTGACCCTGTCGTAAGCCGGCTGAGGCTCATCGCCGAACAGCGAAATGTCAAAACTGTCGATCGCACCAGAACGAGCCAAGCGATCACAAAGCCCAAATCCAGCCATACCTCCACCAATAACCAACAGTCGCGGACGCCTAGCCCGCGTTTTGGTTTTCGATTCATTAGACCCGCCAGGTCGCACCATCTGCTCAGCAGGTGATGCGGTCGATGCGACTAAATTCAATGGGTAACTCGACTCGCCGTCTTGGGTGGAAAAGACAATGACAAGCCAAAGACCCGCCTCAGGATGACTTTGGTTGCTGTCCCTCAGCCCTAGCGAAGAGCGAGCCAAAACTTGGCACGCCGCTCAAGTTGCGCCTGTGTGTTAATTCAATGCGCTGGAACGAAGCATGCGATGGCGTAATCCTCGCCTTTAACAACCCGCAGAGGAATTTTCGCTTCCTCGACAATCAGAGGTGCGTCATTGTGTGCACAACAAAAGTTAGAGAGCCCTAAGTCCTTTGCTGCAAATGAAAGCATCAACCTGCACGCAGAGAATGCGTAGCAAGCATTGAAGCCCGATTTGTCCGCATATCCCGCGCAGCTTCGGAGTAGCTAAACCAAATTGAACACAGGCTTAACGAAAAATAAGGCAAGCTCTATCAAAGATATGCCAATTATCTAAGCAACCGATTAAGACACCCCCCGGTTTCAAAATCCATATCTCCGAGCGACCACTGAAGGGTCTGTTTTTGCCTATCACCTCACTCGAATCAATGCCGGCGGCGAGTCGCGAAGAGCCTGGCACTGAAGAGAAGAATGACAGCCGCAGATCCTGCCTCCGGTACCAGAACCGTTGATTGGTCAAGAAACACATTGTCAACGATGAAGCCGTTCCCACTATCGAAACCGAACGCATCAAGTGGCCCCAACTGGATCTGCACCTGATATTCCTGGACAAGTGAGTAGTCTCGCGTCGTCGGATAATTGGGATCACCATTGACGAAATCCACAAACGACAGCGTCTGGTTCTCAGGCGTCCCTCCCACGTTAACGATGTTGACCGTTCCATCGCCCGCGTTAACCGAGATTGTCTCGAAGACGCCGTTCTGAGCCGCGGCAGCGAAGGGCATCGTCACACGGAACATGTAGTCACCAAAGTCGTTGCCGTTATTGTCGCCGTCGGCAACCGCATCGGGATAGCGAAAGTCAATCCGCGCGTTCCCCGAAATCGGACTACTGAGATCTTCTAAGCCAATGAGGCTGATGTCGAAGGTTAAATCGAAATCGCTAAGTGCAATGGGTCGAATTAGGTTTGGTGAGCCGGGGAACATCCCAAACCCACCACCGACACCGCTGAATGCTGAACCCGCTGAACTAGTGATATCG
>JBCCKZ010000717.1:0-3403 GCA_039027135.1 Planctomycetota bacterium | reverse complement strand
GCTCCAAAAACAATCCCGATTTGACTATGTCCGTGACCAATTTCCCAAGGCAATCGAAGAATGTCGAGGCGGAATTGACCGAGTAATCGACATTGTCAATGCGATGAAGGACTTCTCGCATCCTGGCACTCGGGAGAAATTATCCATGAATCTGAACAAGGCAATCGAGAGCACGATAGCGATTTCGCGCAGTCGCTGGAAACACGCCGCCGATTTGGAGCTCGACCTTGATCCCGAATTGCCGTCCATCGATGGCTACTCTTCAGAATTGAATCAAGTCTTGCTCAACCTTGTTGTCAATGCAGGCGACGCCATCGCAGAAAAAGTGAATGAGGGTGAAATAGGAAAGATCATTGTCCGCTCTCGGCATGACTCCCGAAGCGTCAGCATTATCGTGGAAGACAACGGAGGTGGGATTCCAGAATCAATACGCCAGAAGATATTTGATCCGTTCTTCACGACGAAGGAAGTTGGTAAGGGCACCGGTCAGGGTTTGGCAATCACGCACAACGTCGTCGTCAATATGCATGGCGGAGCGATCGATATTGATTCTCACGAAGGTGTGGGAACAGCATTCACCATCCAATTGCCCCGAGAAGCCGGACTCGAACAGCCCAGTTCAAATGACAACGCGCGGGTTGAGCCAAGCGATCAAATGCTAATGGCTACCTAGGCGAACACGTCGATAGATCGGTTCAGTGGAAGATCAAATACTATTCGTTGATGATGAGGTGTCGTTGCTCAGCGCAATCGAACGCTTGCTAGGCTTTGACTACAACCTCAGGCTAGCAGAGTCAGGGGCCGCCGGCCTTGAAATGATACGTGAGCACGGACCATTCACCATTATCTTCACCGACATGCGAATGCCTGGCATGGATGGGTTGGAATTCATCAAGCAAGCTCGCGAGATGACGCCGAAGTCGATTTTCGTCATGCTCTCGGGCAACAACGATGAAAAAACAGAACTCGACGCAATCGACCAGGGTCGCGTCTTCCGATTTTTGCAGAAACCGTGTGACGAGGCCCAGCTTGTTGAAGCTATTGAAGCTTGCAAGCAACAGTATGATCTAGGCACTCAATCATCATGAATGCCGACATCAGGAAGTCGAAACATCCCACGGAGATTAGCTCACTCGTCGAGCCATTCAATTAACAGATCAATTGAGTGCCAGGGGATCGCTATCACTCATCAAATAGCCCATCAGATCACGGATCTGTTCTTCGCTCAGGTCATCCATCAAGCCGGATGGCATCAGTGAAGTCTTGAGGGGCTCAAACAGTTCGATCTCTTGGCGAGCTAAGACAACCGTCTTCTGATCCGCAGTTCTCAACGAGATCGTCTTCGGATTCCTTGCAGTCACCATTCCTGTCAAGACACGTCCATCATCCATGAGGGCACGGAATGACTGGTAGCCCTCTCGTATTTCGAGACTGGGATCCGCGACGGCAGTCAACCAAAATTTAGGGTCATTGCGGGCGTATCCATCCAGCGTCGGGCCAACCAAATTTCCGCGATCGTACAGACGATGGCAAGTACCGCACTTGTTGGCATAGATGCTTGCACCGTTCTTGAAGTCGACCTCCCTTGCCGACGACGCAGCTGATGGCGTCAGCATTTCTAACCAACCCCGAATGCGTTTGGCTTGATCCTCACTCGAGATTTTGTTCTCAACCCCAAACACATGATCCACCTGTCTTTTGACCTCGCCATCATCAAAGGCCCGCAAACGCTGTAAGACATCAGGTGGAATATCGGAGGCACGTACTCGCCATTGGTTGACTTCTTCAACCAGAAGTAGAGCCCACTCTCTTCGAGATGCCAACGTGCGACAAGCAGCATCTCGAACACCTTGTTCTTTCGAGATGCCCTTTGAGAAACTATCCAATAACTTGGTTGCGATCTGTGCGTCCGAATACGCGGCAAGTGCACCAATGGCTGATCGTTGCAACGAGGGCAGATTCGTTGATCTACCAGTGGCTAGCCCAAGCAACACCGGGATAGCTTTTTCGCTTGGCTGCAGCCCGAAACACTCTACCAGCTGTGCCCGTACTTCCTCGCTAACTTGGTTCTTCTTGATTGCATTAATCGCGTCTCGGATGGCTTCTGCACCGCCCTGCTGAAGCCTCAATACCAACTCGTGTTGGCCCAAGCCTTTTCGATAGTCGCCAAGCGCTTTCTCAAGAACGCTTGGTAGTTGGGGAATGGAGCGTCCCTGAAACGCCTCATTGAGTCCTCTCAATAAATCATCTCGAGAACCCTGGTCCGGAGCCATCGTCAGGAGTTGCTCAGCATTCCGAAAAGCAGCTTCGGTTTCCTCAATTGCGTAGCGTTTCATCATTCGGTGCAGAATCTCGTCTCGCACCAATGGATTATCCCACACCTCCGCACTGGCCAAAAAGGACTTGCAGAACTCAGAGTCACTCATTTGGGATTCCAAAGCCCACCAAATCAAGAGCGGTAGATAGGCGTCAGAGCGATCGTCGTGCTGAATCAATCCTCGAAGGATGGCAAGCGACGAGTCCGCTGGCAAACGCTTGGCAGTGCTTGCCCACTGGCTTCGGACTTCAACATCATTTTCCAGAACTGCCCAGGACTCGTAAAAATCAGCCCAGCGATTCGGGTCGACTGAGAGCGTACCATCACCCAGTAATCGAATGGCCCAGCGACGAACATGAGGATCTTTGTGGGTAAGCCAAGATTCAATGACGCTATCGTCAATTGAATCGAGTAGGTGCAATGTCCAAATCGCTTCCAATGAACCCTTTTCCTCCACCATCCTTCGAAGCTGGTCTTTGATGCTCTTATCTTTTCGCCAACCAAGTTCTAGAACGCTTCGATGACGTAACCACTTATTGTCGCTTGAAAAGTTCTGCACCAACTCATCGGAAGATGCCTTCGCGAGGTCGCCAGCGAGCCAAGCATTGAATGGGCGATCGACTGGACGAACCCGATAGATACGTCCGCTTGTTTTGTGCCAGTCATCAACCGGACTCAGATGACTTAGCCTCGTATCGTACCAATCGGCTAGGTAGATGCCCCCGTCCGGACCCACGCAACTAAACACAGGTCGAAACCAACGATCGCTGCTTTGAAGCAAGGGATCGCGGTCTTTCGTTCGAAAAGTGGAGCCATCAGGAATCAGGTCACTTTGCCAGACGATGTTGTGCAGCGAGTTCGCCGCCACCAAGCGTCTATGAAAAGAAGGTGGGAAAAGGTCACTTTCGTAGAGCGTGAAAGCCTGAGCAAATCTTCGCGAGTCCCCTTCCGATTCCATGTGTTTGAAAAAACCAAACGCATAGGGATTCGTCAAAGGACCATGCTTTCCCCAGTTCTTGACGTAGTAAGCGCCCTGAGCGTAGTGCAATCCACGAGTGTTTCCATTGTTGGTTCCTGAGAAAACTC
>JBCCKZ010000716.1:0-3415 GCA_039027135.1 Planctomycetota bacterium | reverse complement strand
CTCCTGAATTGCACACCACTGTTTAGCTTGGCATCACACTTCACCTTGAATTCCAATTCAAAATCAGCGAAGGGGCCTTTGGTAAGGAATGTGTTTTTTCCTTCACCCGTCATGCCGGTGATGACATCTCCATCAATCTGGTAGGTCGCATCTCCGCCGACCTTGGTCCAGCCGTCAAGGGAGCCCGTCGTAATGAGGTCCTCCCATGAATCATGGGCAAAGCCTTGTGAAACAAACAATACACTGGCAAGACAAAAAGCAATAAAACGTTTAGGCATGGATTTAGGTCCGGTTCGAAAACAATTGAGAAATAGGAACACCTCGATCCGTCATGGGCACGGGGCGATCGCCGTCAAAGAGATTTTTGTGGGGAGCGATTTGCATGGCTGCAAGGATAGTTGCAAAGAAGTCGGGAACGCTGACCGAGTCAGCCAGTGGTTTTTTCGCATTCTCGTCCGTTGTGCCGTAGGCACCGAGATGGTTCAACCCGCCGCCTGCTAAGACACATGAGAACGCACTGCCCTGGTGTCCACGACCGCCGCCACTATCAAAACCTATCGGGCGTCCAAATTCTGTCGTGATCACGATCAAGGTGCGATCGAGAAGTTTCTGTTGGCGGAGATCTTCCATCAGGGTGAAGAGTGCGGTGTCCAGCTCCCTGATCAACTTATGCTGATTCAAAATGCCATCGTTGTGGACATCCCAGCCGGCACCGTTGAGGAAGTTGAGATTATGACTGACCTCGATGAAACGAACGCCACGTTGAATTAGGCGTCTCGATAGTAGACAGCGCTGTCCGAACTCGCCGCCGTATGAATTCCGTAAATCATCTGATTCAGAATCTAAATCGAATGCCGCATTGAATGCTGGGCCACTCAGGCGAAGACTCTGAGAAATCGCATCGTCGTAGTCTTGAAGTTCGCGCACACGGGCTTGGCCCGCAGATTTCCGTATTCTCGCCAGAAGCTCCTCGCGACGCTGTTGCCTTAAAGAGCCAATCCCATCGGGACGAGAGAGGCCCGCGGGGCCCTGGCTGGTGTCGGTCAGATAGAGGTAGCCATGTTTTGCCCCAAGGAATCCGGGCCCGCGAGTGACATTGGGATAACCAATGAGCACATAGGCTGGCGCGTCGTCGCTTGCAGAGCCTCGTTGGCTGGCGATCAGAGATCCCAATGATGGATAGGTGATCGTACCGCTAATCGATCGACCACTATGCATACGTCCGGTCGCGGCGGCATGTTCGTCAATGACGTCGTGGTTGACGGTACGAACAGCAGTGACACGATCCATCAGGGTTGCTGTTTTGGTAAGGTGCTCGCAAACCTGAACTCCATCGACCGCGGTATCGATCGGGTCATAGTAGGATCCCGGTTTTTTTGCTTTCGGATCGCCTTTTCGCTTGGGGTCAAAAGTGTCCATCTGGCCCATGCCACCACCAAGCCAAATCGAGATCACATGATCAGCGTTTCCTCCAATGTTCAATTCTTCATGTTCAAGATCCTCTGATGCATCAGTGACTTCTGAAGCGACAGTCGATGAAACACCCGCTAGCATTGATCTCGAAATGAAACTTCGACGGTCGATATTCATTGAATCTAAAATACCTCCTAGGGCATCCAAACAAATTCGCGAGGGTTGACGAGGCTCCAGATCACGTCTTCGTAAATCTCTCGCCAAGGTGCAAGCAATCGAGGATCAGGCGGTGGACCCCGACGAACACGCCGCAACCATTCCAGCTGAACCTCATTGGCTTCGGGCTGCAAGTGATTGGTCCAAGTCGACTGAGGAAGCGGATTGTCTTTCTCTGGTGCATCGTAACTGCCTTCGCCAATGATTCGTTTTTTGAAGTCTCTTTCCAATTCAGGAAGGAAGTCGGCGACCTCTCGCTCATTCGGTAAACGGGAGAGGAAACGGAGGTAGAGCTCGTTCAAAAGTTGTTTGGAACTAGTCGCCTTCAGAGCCAAGTCAGCCAGTGGACTTTTATAGGATGCCCTCAGCAAGTTGTTTGTTAGTGTGCCGTTGGCAAGGATGCCGGGCTGAAGAACATTGGAATCGGAATCACGTTCGTAAATCGGCTTTTGACGCGTGCCTGTCCAACCGAAAGCTTCAAGGACATCGACGACCGATTGCGCTCGAGGCATCGAAAGACTCGGCCGGTCCCGCTCGTTGTTCAGCCCGGCAAACATCCAAGCACGTTTAGGAACTCCGAGCGTCTGACGATTGCCGAGCGGCAGTGACGCATCATGCACAAAGGTGAGTTCTTCGCTATCGATTTTCAAACCGGTGGCTTGATGCAGCCGATCGACGACCTGTTCAGCGCTCAGTCGACGAGGACTGGGTGCTGCAAAGAAACGCTGAGATGCATCGCTAGTTGGATTTTTGCCGGTGGCCTGCCGACGATACGTATTGGATAACAGAATTCGCCGAAGCACCGACTTGAAATCATAACCGCTAGCTACAAAAGCGAGGGCTAAGTCATCGAGTAGCTCGGGATGACTCGCGATCTGTCCCTCCCAATCTTGGACTGGTTCGACCAGACCTGCGCCCATCAATCGTTTCCAAATGTGATTCACCATCACTCGAGGAAAGCGATCGTTCTGCGGAGAGGTGAACAAGGCAGCCAATTGGTCACGAGGATCGTCAGGTCGTTGCATCGCGGCATCGATTGACTCAATTGAGTTGATCCCGGTTTCTTTCGAGAATGGCCAATTCGGTTGAACCATTTGTCCGGGCTCTAGTGTGACCGAGATCAGTGATTCTCGCCCAATGTTCTCAAAGAACTCATCCGGAACACGGCTCGAGTCCGGAGGAGTTATCGCTTTTCGATCAAGCATTGCAGCAATCGAGTAGAGATCTTCTTGTTTCGTGCGATGGTAGGGTGAGTCATGGCATCTTGCACAACGCATGTCGATGCCGAGCAATCCCGCCGAGAGGATGTGTGCCTTGGCAGCCATAGGGGAATCGTTCTCGCCTGCCATCGCAAAGCCTGCACTGCCTCCTTCGGCCGCACCACCATTCATCGCAATTAACTCGGTGATCATGCGGTCGATCGGCTTGTTGTCACGCAATGCGTCGTAGATGAACCAACGAAATGGGCCCGTACTATTGAGCGATTGATTCAGAAGCGTTGGGTTTTCAGCAAGCAAATCGAGCCAAAAGCTGATCCAATGATCCGCATATCCAGGGTCTCTCAGAAGCGAATCCACTAGCATCGTGGCTTTGTCTGGGCTCGTATCACTCACGTACGAACGAATCATTTCGGGCGATGGGGAGATGCCAAGAACATCAAAATGCACCCGAGTTATGAATGCTCCGTCATCAATCAACGCTGGCTTCCGTAATCGCGTCGGTTCGACTGGTTTTCCAGGCCAGGGTGCACCGGAGATTACCCAATCTTCAAGTCTTTTGATTTGCG
>JBCCKZ010000715.1:0-3418 GCA_039027135.1 Planctomycetota bacterium | reverse complement strand
GTTCCCAATCGGTTCGAGATCGCTGTCCTCAAGGGTCAGGCAGCTGAGTTCGAGGGAACGTAGCTCGGTCATCTTGCCAATCGATTCGAGGGCATGAGGATTCAGGTGATCCGCTTCAATGATGAGGCTCTGAATTCGGTACACGGAAAGGACGTCAAATCCTCTTGGAGTTAGCCAATTCGTGCTTAGCGATAGCTGTTCGTGTTTTGGTGCGACCTCGAGGAGCTCTTGGAGATCGGAATCAGAGAAACCATCGAAGTCCGCTTCGAGAAGCCGTACTCTTGAAGGCATGGTCGAAAGTGGCGTATCCATTTCATCTTCTTCACCAAAAGAATCGCGAATGAGCTTCACTCCTTTTTTGCATAAGCGATTGAGTCGTTCTAAACGAGAGGCTGCTTCCGATGGATCGATTCCTCTAACCTTTTTGAGCGGTTGACCGTTGATGGTTGTCAGCGTTGAAGGTAGCAATGGACCCAACTCACCAAGCTGGAAGTCATCGATCAATAAGCTCATCACGTCCAAGGTGCTTAGAACTTCTGGGTAGCGTACGCGAGTGTTGCGAATGTCGAGTAGCTCGACCGGCTTTCCGACAAGCGGCTCGATGTCAATCGTTTCTGGCATGTGGTTCATTACCAGCTCCGAGAGTAGAGGTAGCGAAGCAACATCGTTAAATGTCTTATCCGTGACACCGGTTCGGGAAACGTCGAGATAGTTCAGGCTTTGGAGTTCGGTTAGCGATTGCAGGCCCGAGCCATCAATGGGCGTGCCGGCCAGCTTTAATGTCTCTAAAGAACTGAATATTGAAATGCTCTCAATGTTCCTGTCGCGGATTCGGCTGTCGGTCAAATCAAGAGTGTTCAGGCTTTCGAGACTCTCGAGCTCCAAGAGCCCCGAGCCATCAATGGGGCAATGATTCAAGGCGAGCTCCTTGAGCTCTCCCAGGCCGGAGAGCAAAGCCAGGTCAGAATCAGCCAGCATCTGGCAATCCAATCGAAGCCTTTGGAGATCGGCCATGCTCCCGATGATTTTCATTTCACGAGAACTGAGCCGGTCAGCAACTACCGTCAGATCAACGATGCCGTGCTGAGCAAGGATCTGCCAAGCCTCGGTGCTGAAGTCATCCGTTCGGACCTCCAGCTGCCCAAAATCGGGAAGGATGGAGAGAAGTCTGCGAAGTTCCAAAACATCGAATTCCGCAATTCCCAAAGTCGAAACTGTATCGACGTAGGCGGGGTGCTCCGTGATGGGATCATCAAACGACTCGCCGTCGGACGCGAGCTTAAGGCCTGACTCCATGAGTAGGTTAAGCCAGTTGATACGATCGGACTCGTCACCGATGAAAGCCGGGTGTTCAATGCCTTCGGCCTCTGCGATTGGCTCGAGTTCGAGGTTAGATTCAGCTGCGATTGATGGCTGCGTAGACCCTGTCATCCAATTGGCAAGCGTCGCTGATAGCCCAAAAAGCATGCAGCCAACCAACCCAAAAACAAATGGGTGTTGCTTTACATAGCTCAGCCGAGAACCTGCCCGAGCTAGCATGAACCCAAAGGCAGCATTGTTGCTTGGGGCATCAATGATCGATGTGAGAGCGTCCGCAAAACCTTTCATTGAATCGAAACGCCTAGCGGGATCCTTTTCAATCGACTTCAAACAGACATGATCAGAAGCTGGTGATATTCCCGGTTGATGAGAAGAGGGTGGCGAAGCCTTCTCTAAGGCAATTTTTCGAATCACCGTCATCACTTCGCCGGTGAACGGCAATCTCCCGCTGAGCATCTGGTACATCACGATGCCCAAAGAGTAGACGTCACATTGTGGTCCGGCACCGCTGGGATCATGGATCTGTTCGGGTGACATGTATGCCGGACTTCCGACGATCAAGCCAGGCTGAGTAAGTTTCGCTGAAAGACCGTGATTCGGTGAGAGAGCTAGGCCAAAGTCGGTGACAACCGGTTTGCCATCGTTATCCATCAAGATGTTGGCTGGCTTTAGATCACGATGAATGATGCCGTGGTCATGAGCAACCTGAATCGCATCGGCGACGGAGCGGATGATTGTTGCGACTGCTTTCTCTGAGCGCTGGCTTGCTGTTGAGGATTCGATCCATGCAGCCAAAGACTGGCCTTCGATGTAGTTCATCGCGATGTAGTGATGGCCTTCGTGGATCCCTACATCGTAAACTTGGCAAATGTGAGGATGCTGGAGCTTGGCAACGGATTCCGCTTCCCGAATGAATCGCTCGTTGGAGGTCTTGGACTCGTTGTCGCGGTATCGAGAAACCTTTAACGCGACTTGGCGGTGCAGTCGCTTATCCGTAGCCAGATAGACGATTGCCGAGCAACCTCCACCGATCGGGCGACTGATCTGATATCGTCCAAACTCGTAGCCTTCTGCCCAGATTGCAAGGCGGTCACTGAGCGAACCGGTATCGTCGAGCGATGTCGCTGACGTGTTATCCGGTCGCTGAATGGCAGAGGAGGAGGCTAGGGGATTCTTGATCGGATTGTCCTCGGTTTGGCTGTAGTAATCTTGTCTTGCTCAAGACGCATTCATACAGGGATTCCGGGAAATTCATATTTTCTTTTTAAGGTCGTGCAGTTTTATGTTGCTTAAATTCAGCGACTTGCATGTTTCACCCTCCCTCTGGGAGGGGCGAACGCGAGGAACGAGCGATCGGGGAGGGAACACGGTCGCGTGGGAAACGAACGGATATTCAACCCTCCCCGCGTGAACTCGCTTCGGCTCGTTTCGCGACCTCCCCGGTGGAGCGGTAAGTTTAACACTGTGCATTCAACGACTTAAAATCTGCACGACGGCTTCGGCTCAGCAGTCAACGCCGATGACGACGACTGAGTGTTGGGAGAGCAAACGTTCCAACAAGTGCAAAGGCGTTTGATTCGGGAATCGCAACGAAGGTGCGGAAACCAAGAACACAACCCACCTCGAAAGAGCTGCCATCGGCGACACCACTGATGAACTATCTCCATCGCGACTAGACGCCGATCTGGCATTGGCCGCCCAAGCTGGGAAAGTTGGGACCGGTTGCAGGGGACGGTTTCAATGCGAAGAAATCCGCGGCAGTGACGGTGACATGACGTTCGCTGACATCTGATACCAGGCTCGCGATCGAATTAGAACGCTCCAGTAATGCCGTTGAAGAAGACAACGCGGATCGCCTTAGCCACGTCAGTTGACTCATCGACGCGAGTTGAAAGTCTAGATCCCTTTCTAACGTCCCCAACGGATTCATGACGCGGACAAAAAACGACTGCGATTCGCGATTGTTTTTTCCGCGTCGCAGCAAAGTCACGATTCCGGCGAAGCCTTACGGAAATATCGAAAAAATCGTCCATGAAGGTTTCGTTCGAGGGGCCTAGACGCTCATGCCAAGCAATTGGTTCGTAATGCCAATCCTTTG
>JBCCKZ010000714.1:0-3426 GCA_039027135.1 Planctomycetota bacterium | reverse complement strand
TTGGTGTGAACTCGATCCTCGTGTTTTTTAACAGCGAATCGGAAGGTTCATCGAGAACGCATTCAATGGACCACCCCACAGTCGCATCTGTAAAGTTCTTGGCATAGATCGTCGCTAGCTCTTCAGCCAACCTATCTTTCTCAGTCCCGAGGTGTATGACATCGGAACCACTTTCGAGCCTTGGGGCTCCCTCGTTAGAAGAGAATTCCGCTGGCAATACGAGCGTGTTGCGACTGTGTTGATTCTCTTCGATTAGGTGAATGGATGTGTTTACCGAGAGGCCTACCGTCTTCCGTGTGATGCGATCGATGTTTCGGATACTGAGTTCGGCAAAAGCATCACGTAAACGTTGTTTGGTTGATTCTTCAGCCTCTGGCCCCGTTGATGGGTACGTTGGATAGGGCCAGGCAGGCTCCGTTTCGTCGTCGTCCTTAGGCAATTCAATTTGTTTGATCGACTCCGCGATCGAAGGCTGCTCGACACCGCGATGATCGAACACGCGAAGCGTGCCCCATCGCCTTCGTTCTCCCGGAGCGACCCTAAAGACGCAGGTCTCGGGAGAGTCATGCGATGCTTGGGGGGATTCTTCAATTTCGACTGTAACGTCCCAGAAACCCTTGACTCGGAAACCGTCTACGAGGGCTTCGGCGACAGCTTCTTGGTATTTGGCGAAGGGAACGGAAGGATGCAGCGTGCTGAAGACTGGGAGATTAGATCGCAGTCCCCGTCGAATCCTGTCCACATCAAAGGGGGCAGTGCCAATGAAATCCGTCTGCTCAAGCCGATTTGGTACCCCGCGCGAAACGGCTGTTTCACCTGAGGCTTGCCCGTATGACTCTGAAACGAGCATGCTCAAGCAGAGGCTTAGGATCAGGGGGCCATATTGGTATCGCGAATCGTTTCTCGGCTTCGGCATATCGAGCTGGGTGTGAGACGGCCATGTGTTGGAGAACCTTCACGTGTGTCTTACCAAGCTTGAGTTTTGCAGCGAAACCCGAGTGGTGGGCGAGCGAATATCCGTGCAAATCCAATCATTCCGAGAGAATCTGCCCGACACGGGCTACTGGATCTTCACAAACTGAATCGCGTCGGCGTGGACGACTCCGCCAGCACCCTCCGATTCAATGGCGACGAAAACCTCTCGTTTGACGTCGGTCACTTCGATCGTCCCAACATCCGTGAAGCCCTCGTCTGCCGGAGGAACGCTCATGTCGAGAGTTCCGTTGCCATCACCCATGATGGAAGACCAACGAATCGGAACGGACTTGCCGCGATTCTTGTGAGGCTGGTGGGCGACTCGCAGTCGGTACTTTCCAGCCGAAGGCAGTTTGGCCTCAAAGAACAGCTTGGCTCCACTATCCGCTGGGGCGTATCGATAACCATAGCCAACGAATGGTTTGAGACCCTGGCCATCTTTCCAGTCCCCAATGGTCTTTGCGGCTTTATCATCAAGCACTAACCCGCTGAGCTTCTTGGGGTCGACGCCTGAGGGGGGGCCATGAATACCGGCGATCTCAAACGCGTCGTCTGGAATGGTCCATTCGTCATCGACCGTCTTTCGGAATGCTTTGCCAGGCAACTGCAACATCTCGTCCATCTCGCTCCAATAATCAGGATAGACGCGATTGGGTAGGCAGTCGTGGGCAACACAGATGCTTGCTGCTCGTCCAACCACTTCACCCATCATTCCACAAGTCTTCATGACGCGAACCGTTCCTAGCGCTTCGTGGGTGACGCTGACGTTGCGGCCAGCCATGAAGAGGTTCTCGATGTTGCGAGAATAGAAACATCGATAGGGCACGGGATAGCCATAAGCTCGATCAACACGTCGATCATGCTCGGCGACTGAGATGAACGGATTGTCAGGGTACTTCTTGGCGAATTGTTCTTTGGGATAGTGCAAGTCGATCGACCAGGTGCTGGGAACACAGCCATCGGGGAAGTCACGCTTGGCAAGGATGTCGTCTTGATTCAAAACAACATCACCCATCAGTCTTCGCGACTCACGAGGGCCGCCGATGTAGGCCACCCAAGTCAGAAACGCGGTTTTGTGTTCGGCCGCGCCGTCACGGTTCTTCATCGCATTGAATGCGCCGAATACAGCACGCAGATTCCAGTCACGGATGCCTTCGGCGTCACCGAGTGGGTCTTTGTCAAAACCGCTTTCCCAGAACCACTGACCATGATGGTCCCGAGGGTAGGGAAAGTCGTCCATGTTGAGGTCGAGTGCCCATGGCGTCTCAGGGAATTGCTTGGCCTGAGCGGCTTCATCCCAAGCCCACATGTTGCTCATGCCCATCCTGCCTTTGGGCGTCATCTCATTGTCGGCACCCGCCAGGGCTCCGATCGTACCGTGTCCCGTGCAGTCGGCGAAAAGGGTGCCGCGGAATGCAACTCGTTGGCCAGAACGCGTATCGAAGGCCTCAACTTCTTCAATTTGCCCGGCGTTGGTTTTCACTTTGTTGGCGTGGTGGTGAAGGAACAGATCGATGTTGGGTTCGGCTCGAACCACGCGTTCCTTCTTTTCATCTTCGAACTCTTCGTAGGTTCCCGGAGACTTGCTGGCATTGTCGCTGATCTCCTCAATCATCTCACCGATACGGGGGTACTTACCCCGGCGGATCAATCCCATCGCCCACACGCGAACTTCACTGGATCCATTTCCACCAAGGACACCCCGATTCTGGATGAGAGCCACTTTGCATCCTGAGCGAGCTGCAGAGATCGCCGATCCCATTCCGGCATAACCACCGCCAATGACCACCAAGTCGTAGCCTTCACGGATTTCAACCGTTCGGTCGAGTCCAAGTTGTTCTTGTCTCCAAGCGGCTAGCGTCTCTGAATCGCTCGGCGGTGCAGTTGGCGATTGACTGAAATAAATCGCATCACAACGACCGTTGAATCCCGTGAGGTCATGAAGCCGAACTTCCGTTTCCAAATCATCGATCTCAATCGTGCCGCCGGCTTGCCAGCCCCACTCTTTGCCCTCGGTTCCAAACGCCTCATCCAGCGTTTCTCCGCCAACGATGACTTGGAATTTGCCGGGTGCACCGGGTGCATCCCAACGGGCCACCCAATCCTTGGTGCGGACGAAAACGTGATAGGTTCCCGTCGCGGGGAAGCGAACTTTCGTGACGCTGTCCTCGACAGGCTGGCCCAGCCCGTGGGCTAGCAAATAGGGCGAGCCCATATTGTCAATGAATTGGGTGTCAAGCTTCCAACCGCCGTGATCTTCGAAGGCCTCGGCCTCCAGGAAGAGTGATTCAGCGGCAGCCGAGTTGAAGAGGCTGGCAAGAAAGCAGAGAGATGCCGAGAGGATGAACGGCTTGGTCATATTGACGCGTTGATTGTGAGGAAAGGCGGGCAATCAGCCTTTCTATGGTAACCAACGAGCCTTAACAGTACATGTCTATGTCTAGCCTTGTG
>JBCCKZ010000713.1:0-3432 GCA_039027135.1 Planctomycetota bacterium | reverse complement strand
CTGTTGGCTCTTAATGCCGAAAGCTCCAGATACTGGTAACGGTCTTCAGAGCCAGGGTAGTGCCCGACTCGCACACGTACCGCGTAGCGTCCAGGTGCATTGGCCGGAGCCGGAGCCAATTGAACCCTCGCCATTCCAAGATTCTTAGGAATCATGATCATGGACCCGCCATGTTTGTTCTCGGGTCGAGAGAAATACCAATCGAAGATCGGTTGATAGCTTTCGTGCTGGGCGACGTACTTCTTGACCTGGTATTCGTCGATCAATCCAAATGACGATGGTGGTTTTTCGTTTTGATTGAGATAGGCGTTCGCCTGATTCAGCTGCGAAACGAGATTGTCGTAATAGGCCCGATTGCGTGGGATAAGTTGATCTTCCGCCTCGGCTCGTTTCTTGAAGTTTTTATCGGATGTTACTTGGGTGAAGCAAAGATCTAGCGTGTGTCTTGCCGCTTCCAGGTACTGCTCGATCTGATCGCTGGACATGAACAGTGATGCTCCCTGAGTATCAAATCCAGCACCCGTTTGATCGTTGGGTAGCAGCGAGACATCGGGACGTACACCGAGAAGCGACTCGATTGTATTGGCATATTCACGACGATTGAGCCGGCGTAGTGGGATCACACCCTTTGAGTCGCTAAGTATCCTTCGGGCCCGAACCATTTGCGGCGTCAGATCTTCGAGAAATGCAAGCTTCTTATCATCCGGCAACGCGCCATAGTCCTGCGGTGGCATTTCTCCGGAGTTGATTGCGTTCAAAACCTTCTGCCACAAGCCAGCTGTCTCCATATCTTGGCTGATGTTGAACGACAAAGACTCTAAATCAACACCTGCTTCTTGAGCGACCGAATCATGACAATCGTAGCAGTGCGTTTGAAAAAACACGCGATGTTTCGTAGCCATTGGAGCCGAGCGTTCTTGAAGCTCCGTTGCTCGTACGTTTGGCATCGTCAGCAGGGCGAACACGATCCCGACGACAAGAGATGGTTGGACGACTAAACGCATGGATCCTTTGGTTTTCATCGAACGGAGAACTCCAATTGTGGCCCCACCGATTCAGGATGTTTGTCACTCGCGAAAGCATGAGCTAGACCTGGTCCAATCCCATCAATTTGCGTCGTTTCACGTTCGATAACGATCGTAATCTCTTCATCGACATGATCCTTCAGAAAACGAAAGAGCTTCTCGCCACCGATTCCGAAGGTTCCGCGTGTTTGGCTCCGTTCGATATCGAAGGTTCCCAATAGAACGCCGTCTTTAGCCGCCGGCGCCTCTTCCCAGGTGCTTTCGATCTTCCAGTCTGCCTTACCAGGATCAGTTACGCCGTATACCCCGAACGTGTTGATCTTCGGCAGTCGAGAGGCCAAACCGCGTTGACTCGGTACAAGATTGAGTCGGAGTTTGACCTCATCAAAATCGTCTAGGTCAACTTTGGATAGGTCAAACGAGAAGAATGAACGATAGCTCCAACGCCCCGAATTCGACTTCTTGACGAATAAAAGTGCGGGGTCGATGTATTTCCATCGTTTTTCAAACCACGGAATCGCAGTACCACATCGGCCATCAGTTCCGAGTAGCACCGGTGATCGCATAGACGGACGATCTTCGCCCTTAGCTTGAGACTCATCGGCGACCGAACGACGTAGGGTTTGACCGGAAACGAAAACGGTCTCCCCGGCATTTTGAAGCCTTAGCGACTCACCCGAATCGGCGTTATGGACTTCGATTTCACCCTCGATCAGTTCGAAGTCAGCTCTCTGTTTGTCTTGGTCAACGTCAATCGCAAACCTGGTTCCGTAGTCGACTGCATATCCGCCCGGGGATTCAACGACGAAACCAATGGCCGAGTCTGGGACATTCACTACAGCCGCCCCAAAGTTCAAACGGCATCGCATGCCGGTGACCAACTGCAGCTGAGCAGGCGCCTCAAGTACAAGTTCGGCACCCCGGTTGAAGCGAACCGTCGCCACACCGGATTTTAGATTTAGGATTCCTGGACCCAGACCCTCGCCAGGTGTCGTTGGAAGTGAACTTTCCCATGCGGCATTCTCACTTGAAGTGATAACCGCAATAGAAGTGGAGGGACGCTGGAACCATGACACAGCAATTAAAACCGAGGCCGCAGCCGCAAGCAGCCAGCCTATTCGCAAAATCCGAATGCCCCACACAGATCTTTCGTATTCCCCAGCTGATGTTTCTGACGGGTCACCCAGCGTTGGTACTTCGGCCATCGACCGATCCATCGCGATTTCACGTGCGCACGCATCAAGCAGCGCGGCCTCGACAAATTCACTTTGAATTTCCTTGGAATCAAGCAATAGACGCTCCAACTCCTTGACTTCGTCGGCGCCTGCAACGCCAAGTAGGTACCGCTGTATCAATTCATTGGAGACTTTGGCCATGTTGGTCACCTAGCGTTCAGCTAAGCCCTCCAGCGGTTTGCACTTTCGATTTGACACACTTGCCGAGCTTCTCCCGTAGTCGAATCAACATCATATAGAGGGCGCTGGGTGATTTCCCCGTTTGGACAGCCATTCGTTTGACTTGGCCGTCGCCGCTGTAGGGTGCTAATACGAGTTCTTGTTTCCCTCGAGGAAGCTCTTTGAGGCATGACTCAAGCGCCTCACGCAAATCGTTCATGTCATCCATGTCGGTTTCCTCGGCAACTTCCGCGACGGCTTGCAATGCCTCATCACTCAGCACGGGTCTAACACGTCTCAACTTTGATGCTTGGGAAAGACACTTAAACCGAACGATCACCTTGCCCCACGGGAGGAACCCTTCTTCATTCCGAAGCTGGTCGAATTTGTCGTACATCGTCAGATAGGCTTCCTGCAAAACATCATCGACGCTGTTCAGGTCAGGGAGCATGGTTCTCGCGTAGGCACGAAGCACGGCCTCATTCCGGAGGAATAGCTTCATCAAACGCTCGTCGCCTGGACCTGGGTTGTTCATACCTACCTATTCTTTTTCCCTCGATGACCTAACGCAAATTTTGGTAAAGCCATGGGAATATTTGCTGTGCGGTGCGCGCGGAGATTCTGGCGTTGGGGCAGCACGAATGTTGTTGAACAGCATTTTTGCAGAATTTAAGTGAGTTGATAGAAAATTGCCGAATAGGAAACGTTCGAGTGTTTCAAACCGATGATCTACCGATGAGTTTCAAACGAATCAATTTTGTGGCAGTCGCTTGGGCGGCTCTTTCCTGTTCTCTCGCGTTTGGGGATGTTCCCGGAGGCGCGGTGAAGCGACTTGTTTTTAGTGATGATTTCGGAGACCGTGCTCAGCCCACAGCCCCAGATTTTGTGGGTCGAGGCTGGCGAACGAACGTTCATGAGCCTTGGTCGCTGGCGCCAGGTCAGACACAAATCACCGAAGGTGCCGTCCACGTGACACCGGCCGATGGTGAGACCGCGAAGGTGCTCGTTTATCG
>JBCCKZ010000712.1:0-3444 GCA_039027135.1 Planctomycetota bacterium | reverse complement strand
GACGGCCAGTTTCGTTGGTCCAGCGCTGTGCACGGTCCTCGATCGAGAGTCGACTTTTCCGGAACCCACTCTTTGGGTCACATTGGCGGTGGCATTCTTGATGGAACGATATGGAGCCATGCACCTCCAACTCCTCAGCACCACCAACCGTGTCATCTGGCATACAGCATCGGCCGGATATTCGGCGATCTTTCTCACATCATTGGTGACGATGAACGAGCTGCTCCCTACAGGTGCCTATCAAATTCCAGTATCCATGATTCTAGGAAACTGCTTTTACGTTCCTTTTTCCGTTTGGAATAGCTTTCGCTCGTTTCCACCGCGATTTCTGGAATTCGAAGGGCGTGTTTCTCTCCCTGCGTTCTTCGCGATGTTTGTTGTTTGCGTCTTCCTGATAATCCTACCTTGGTGAATCCGCCGGAATACTTCTTCCATCGAGTCAATAAGCCACGTGTCAAAACTCGTCTACTATCGACTCCTGCGTCAGTTCTTCGAGGAATTGCGTTTCGACCTGATGAGCAACGTGAGAAGTGGTCGAAGGGCACTTGCGCGCGAGCGAGGCATGCTCGATGGAAAAAAGGTCATCATTGTTTGCAATGGCCCCAGCCTTCTCTCGACTGAGTTTGACCTTCTCGACGGGGTCTTTTGCATCGGACTCAACAAGATCAATCTGATCTTCGAGAAGACTCGGTGGCGGCCCAACTGCATCGTTGCGGTTAACCAGAAGGTCATGAAACAGAATGAGGAATTCTTCCGTCAATCTGAAATCCCGCTCTATTTGAACCGTCGCCTGCTAACCGAGCCGGGTGGCCATCCGCGAGCCAGCTATCTGAATTGCCAACTCCCGAGTGGACAGTTTTCTACCGACGCGAGCCAAGGCGTCTGTCAGGGATTCACGGTGACGTACGTGGCGCTTCAACTTGCTTACCACTTTGGTGCTAAGGAGACCGCCGTCATCGGTTGCGATCACAACTTTGTTGCCAGCGGCAGTCCTAATTCGGAGGCCACGGCGAACGGACCCGATCGCAACCACTTCGACCCGAACTACTTTACGGGAGGCGTTTCCTGGGACCTTCCCGATCTGGAATCCAGTGAATACCACTATCGGCTAGCGCTGCGAGCCTTCGAGCAAGACGGCCGTCGACTATTCAACTGCACCGATGGCGGAAAACTTGAGATTTTCCCGAGACTCACGCTCAGGGAATTTCTCGAACTCTAGTGATTAACCTTGGTGAGGTTCGGCGATTCCCCACCAATCGATCAGCCTCCTCGCAGTGTGCTGAAGACTCAAGTCTGCGCCGAGCTGTCGTCGCGCGGCCGTTTGAAAACGGTGTAGACGCTCTGAATCCTTCGCAAGTTCCTCAATTCGCTTGGCCCAATGCGCGGGTGCATCAGCTTCCAATATAAAACCGGATTCATTATGGGCGATCAGACGTTCAATGCCCGGCGTGGGCGTCGCGAGGCAGATACACCCGCAAGCTGATGCCTCTTTGACGGCGTTCGGAAGGCGTTCCGTTTGATGCAGCGACGGGAAGAGTAGAAAGTGACTCTTGGCGAGCAATTCGGCAAGTGTTGGATGCGACACATGACCATGAAACGTCACCGATGCGCCGAGCCCAAGTGATTCGGCTTGATCTTCAAGAGATTGACGATTCGGACCCGCTCCACAGAATTGCAAGTGAGCTGGGAATCCATTCCCCAACAGTGAGTGCAAGACTCGCAGACTAAACGAGTGATTCTTTGATGGAATTAGACGTCCGACAGAGATCAGTTCAAACTGGTTTCCCGGCGATTCGGGTCGTGGCAAATGCGATCCAAAAAGGCGTTGATCAATTCCTCGCGGAAGATGCAACACTCTCTCCGGAGGCACTTCCCAGGCATCCAGCAATTGCTGGCGATCGGGCGCAATCAAGCGGACGCCATGACATCGACGAGCGACAATGCCGCTGATGGGCAAGGCAAACTCCGCATCGTATGCGCCGAGCGACATCGAGAGACTCACATCCTCATTCGAATAGAGGAGCAGCCATGCAACCATCGATGGAAAATGACCCCAAAACAAATGCACATGCGAGGGTCTCTCTAGTCTCACTGACTCCCAGAGTTGCAGACTGCGAGGCAACCAACGGATGCAAGCAGCAAGAAGGACAGGCTTGGACGCGAGCGTGAAGCATAGGTGGGCCAAGATCGAAAGTGTCATGACCGGATGAAAGATCCCGACCATGATCCCTCGTAAACACTTACCGAACGTGGCGTGATCGCGTTTGACATGCTCAACACGCTGCTGAAGTGACGCCTCTTCAGCATCGCCTCGCCGGCCACGAAGTGTCTTGACGCTGACGGATGCTCCCGCGGACTGCAACGCCAAGAGTTCGGCCGAGAGAAACGCCTCCGAGGGAACGGGAAACGCCATCGTGATGTACCACAAGCGTTTGACGGAAGTGCCTCCTTCGTTCATCGCTTCGGATTACATGCTCTGCCGAACAGGAACCACGCACTCTTTTTGGAGAATCCGATCGCGGCCCTTCACCAAGGCTCGAGTGAGCCGATGGATCCGTCGATACGAGGCCACACGAAATGAACGCACCGGAACGTTCGAGCGATTCTTCTTTCGTAGTCCTTGAAGCTTTGCTTCCCTCTCTGCTTCGCTCATCCCTTCCAGTTCAGTCACTGTCGCGTGAACGAGTTCATCGCTAAAGTCGAGATTCTCGACAGAGAAATACCGATCCAATGCAAGCTCTGCACCGAGTGATGCAAGGCAAAGTCGACCGTCTTTCGTTGACCGATAATGCCGATAAGTCAATTCGATGTTCTCGAGATGAAAGTTCTTTTGAACTCGACGTGAACTTCCGGCTGCTCTCGCCGCAAGAAACTTAATTCCCTTATGAATACCGAAGTGAAAACTTTGGAACGATGAAGGCTCCTCACAGTGGGTCGCCGCCGGTCCGATGTCGGTAAAGTCGTTGTAGCGTTGATTCGGCTTCACCGTCCCTGAGTCCACAAATACAGCATCGTTTCGTTCTCCCCACTCGACAGAACTTCGGAAAAAATTCATCCCCAAGATTAGCTGTGCGGTGAAGTAGTCTTCGAGGGCCACCTGCAGTCCGAGGAAGCGTGGGTTTCGTTCGAACCACGTTATCACTTCCGAAAAGACCGTTGGACGCGTCAAAACCATGTCCGCGTCGATCTTTGCAAAGAGTGCAAACTCTGCTTTTCGTTCGACGAATTTGCGATAGAGTTCGGCGTGGGCTTGTCGATTCGGCAGGTTCTCGATGAGAAAGTGTTCCCAGTGGGGATAGTCTTGTTCGTGGATCGCGCGCAGGCAAGACTCGAGTTGCGCTTCACCGCAGTACATCGTACCGACCAAGATCCGCTGCGCTGATTTCATCCGAAGTACCGAATCAACCGAGTATTCGAGATGGCCCGGTCGGCGAGATCGGAGAG
>JBCCKZ010000711.1:0-3447 GCA_039027135.1 Planctomycetota bacterium | reverse complement strand
TGAGAGCCATCGCCGCAAGTACACTGGCCGCCGAGCGTCAGGATCATACGCTCACAGCGACCGCCTTAGTGCATGAAGTGTCAATTCGATTACTCGACGACTCCAACACACTACCCACCGACCGAGCCGCTTTCCTGGGACTTGCCGCGAAAGCCATGCGAAATTATTTGGTCGATCATGCCAGAACCAAGGGCAGACAAAAACGTGGCGGTGACCGCACCAAACTTTCGCTCGAAGAGGCCTTCGTCGCCGCAGATGAGCAAAGCGATGACCTCCTGTCTCTCCATGACGCATTAAGCGAACTTGCGGAGACCGAGCCACGCAAGGCCCATGTCGTTGAGCTACGGTACTTTGGCGGTCTTTCAAACCAAGAAACGGCTGAGACACTTGGTGTATCGCTTGCAACCGTCAAGCGCGACTGGGAGATAGCCCGAACCTGGCTGCTCAGTCGATTGACTTCTGTGGAATGAAACCAGAAGGCTTCGCCCGATGACCCACATGACGGCATTGCAACTGTTCGAAGCGGCCCTAGACCAATCAGCTGATCGACGGCAAGCTTTTCTGGAGGAAGCCTGCGGAACCGATGGAGAGCTGCTTCGAGAAGTTGAATCGCTGCTTGCTCTTCATGGAAACGCATCACGCTTTTTGGATACGGATGCGATTCAACTGAAGAACGACACAAGGGGAATGAAACCAGTCCACCAGGAGGAATCACCTCGCCTGACTCATAACGACAACCTGCTTGAACGCTATCAGGTGATCGAGACTTTGGGGCGAGGGGGCATGGGCGAGGTCTATCGCTGCAAAGACCTTTATTTGAGGCGTGAGGTTGCCATCAAGGTCCAACGACTTTCGACGGAAAACGACCAGGACATGCGTGATCGCTTTCTTCGTGAAATTCGCTCGGTCGCCGTTCTATCCCATCCAAACATTGTCACGCTGCACGACTTCGCCACCGATGATGGTCTTTCGTTCGCAGTGATGGAGTTGGTCGAAGGTCAGACGCTCGATCGCTGGCTCGAGGAGAATCATAGCGATGCGGAACTCATCCAAGTCGCTCAATCGATCGCCTCTGGCCTCGCCGCAGCGCATGGACAGCTGTTGATGCATCGGGACATCAAGCCAGCCAACATCATTGTCGTGCCCAATGGCTCAGCAAAGATACTTGACTTTGGGTTGGCGCGTCCGGCGAGAACATCGGACGCATCGGACATCACGGGACCACTTGGAGCCGTGCCCGGGACACCACCCTACATGTCGCCCGAACAAGCACGAGGTGAGGAACTGTCTTGTAGCACCGATGTCTTTTCCTTTGGCACGATTTTGTTTGAGATGTTCACCCGCGAAAACCCCTATCGCCTTTCTTCCGTGCTCGAATCTCTCGCTCGCGTGTCCGATGCGGACGCGATCACCGAGCGACTACCCGCCGAATCGAGCATTCCCAAGGGCATCGCTGAGCTCATTCGCTCGATGCAAAACCGCGCCGCAAACGAGACCATCAGCTTCAGAAGTCGCCGCCACACTTCAACATCTGGTCATCGGTCACGAAGCACAAACGATGACACCCGCTAGCAAAAACCCCAAACCGCCCAACAACCTTCCCACTCGAGAAGTCAGCCTCGAGGGTCGCACTCTTCAATTGGATGAGATTGAGAATCAGCTCGAACGTTTTACCTTGGTCACAATCGCTGGTACGGGCGGCGTCGGCAAAACGTCTCTTGCCGTTCACTTTGCTCAGCGACATCTGCATGATTTTCCTGGCGGCGTATGGTTCTGCGATTTCGCATCCATTACCGATTCGGCAACTCTGGCAACCGCGGTTGCAGGCACGGTTGCCGGGAACGCTGGGGCATTCTCGGGTTTCGATAAGCTCATCTCTCGTCTTTCAGGTGAGCGCAAACTGCTTGTTCTTGACAATTGCGAGCATGTCGTTGATGAAGCGGCTGATTTGGTTGAGAAGATCTGCGATCGTGTTTCGAACCTCAACATCCTTGCCACCAGCCGCGAGCCGCTGGGCCTCGCCGAAGAGTGCATTTATCGGCTTGAGGGCTTGAATGTCGAAGGCGAATCAAGCGATGCCGCTGAGCTGTTCATTCATCGAGCTTCGACATCCGTCGACATCGATCTGACGCCGGTGAATACCAAATTCATCCAAGACATTGTTCGAAGATTGGAGGGTCTTCCGCTAGCAATCGAGCTCGCCGCATCAAGACTGACCACGATGTCGCTCGAGGAACTTCACGAAGCACTCGAGGATCAATTGGCCACACTTCAATCACGTCGTCGTAGAAGTCGCCAAGCCACATTGCACCAGGCAATTGCTTGGTCATTTGATCTGCTCACCGAGCAAGAGAAAACAACCCTTCGAATACTTGCGGTCTTCCGAGCTCCGTTCACAATCGAAGCCGCCCTAGAAGTCTGCAACCTGGGACGCTCCGGCCGACTCGTTATTGAACGGCTTGTTGAAAAGTCTGTGCTAGCTCGCCAGGAGATCTACGGCCGTTCGCGATTTCGACTCTTGGAACCGATTCGGCAGTTTTCTAAGCAACTCGGGCCTATGCCTCAGCACGATGACGCGTTGCGACGCCATGCTGAGTTCTTCGCTGCTCGAGCCGAAGAGTTGGGTAGTGGCATCAATGGCGAGAATGAATTGAAGTGCAGCGACGACCTCAACCGCGAGTGGCCTGATTTGCGTGAAGCGGTTGCCTGGGGCCGAACGCATAGCAAGTTTGAGATTGCGGTGATGCCAATCGTTCAGATGGCCCGCAACATCATGTTCCACTTGCGGACGGAGGCTTACGGTTGGTTGATCGAAGCGGAAAAGCAATTTCCAACCGAGTTTGCCACGCGAGACGACGTCCTTTGGGTTCTCGCTAACGGTTACTGGATCATGGCAGATCCCGAACGTTGTGAAGAGATACTCGACCAAGCCGACGCGATCCAAGTCACGCCTCAGAATCTATGGGTGAGATACTTCTTGAGGTTTTCTCAGAACCGTTTTGAGGAGTCGATCGCTGCGGCAGAGCAGGCCGAAAAGCTCGCCAACGAATCAACTGATGAAATCGAAAAGCGTTGGTGGTCCAACGCTTTCAAGGTTTGTCCAATGGCGATGGCCAATCCATCGGATACTCGCATCGACCCGTCATTGGCCGCCTCACGAGCTCAAGTCGATCAACTCGATTGGCCAACAGGCAAGGCATTCTTTGGACTCGCTGAAGGAACCGTCCTTATCAATAGAGGCCAGCTTGATGATGCGAAGGAGAAGTACGACGAAATCACAATGATTGCCCGCGAGTGCGGGAATCTATGGATCGAGCTGATCTCGAGGCTGGTCTTCAACGAAGCCGCCAACCCAAATCTACCGGCAGACGTCAAACTACAGCGTGCAGTTTCGGGTCTGAAGTCGCTGATCGATCACGGTGAAGAAGCCCATTATCCGATCGCGGT
>JBCCKZ010000710.1:0-3464 GCA_039027135.1 Planctomycetota bacterium | reverse complement strand
GAGCGAGTCGCCGACCACGTCGCCATCATCGCATCGGGTAAGCTGGCCATGAAGGCGCCGATGGATAGTTTGCGAAGCGACTATCAGCATGTCGTTGCCAACGTCGATGATCCAACGCGAGCGATCAGTCCCCTGCCCTGCTCCGCTGGCGTCCTGGATGAGCAATCGGATGGCCGGCAGCGAATTTGGATCGTTCGCGGTTTTAAAAAAGAAGACCAAAGTTGGCTGGCTAGTCAGCCGGGCGTTGAATCGATCCAGACTCGCGGCGCGACGTTGGAGGAGATATTCGTTGCCGTCACATCGAATCCACCAAGCAATGATCCTTCGCCGGCAGAACTAAAGATCATGGGAGTCGCATCGTGAGCCAGGCGAGCTTGATGACAGCCCCACCCTTTGCCACCGGCAGGCAGAAGCTTCCGTCAACCTTTTGGCGATGGTGGTTTTGGAAGGAATGGCGTTTGGTCAAGCCGCTTGTGCTAGCCCTCGTTGCCGTGGCACCGATTCTATCGCTGATGGCCATTTGCCAGGGGATGTTCTATCCAGCACAACATATTCCACCCATTGCCACAATGTACTTCACCCTCGCGGTGCCCTGGCTTTTGGCATTTGCTCTTCCCCTGGTTTTGATAGCACAAGAGCTCGAAACCGGCACGATGGGTTGGCTGCAAGCTTCGTCGTTATCTCGCAAGCAATTGATGCTCGGCAAATCCATGTCCTGCATCGCTGTGCTCCTAACGGCCTTGATGACAAGCATGATCGCCAACGCAGTTTACTCGTCAATCGAAGGCGACGTGTTGCTCCGACTTGTCGATAAGCGTTGGCCGGTAGCGGGCAACTTTCTTCCGGGAGATTACCCCGTTTGGACGCTGATAACCGCGCTCTTGTTTCTGATTAGCACAGCGGCTTCATATCGTTGCAAGACCGTTTTTGGTGCCACACAACTATCTCTACTAGCCGTTGCTCTAATCTTCTGTCTGCTAGTTTTGCTGGAGGGTAATGGAAGACATATAGGTCGATATAACACAGGCAGTAAACACTACACAGTTCTTTTTGTATTTCTTAGCGTTGGCTGTCTGATTGCTGGTTCAGCATCTTTATTTGAAGGCATTCGTCGACTTTCACCTTCAACTCCGTCTGGTCTCGGTCAAAAGACTCTTCTATCTGATCAATCATCTCGACAATGGGAAATCAGCTTTTCTGATCAGCATTTCCGGCCTCCGATGCTTCGTGAGGTAACCTCCGGTTTACTCTACCTATTCTTCGTTGGAAGATGGCGTCGCTGGGTAGCATTCACGGGCATGATTGCGTTTGGCTTGTTGTGTCACGCTTTAGACATCTACGATGACCGAAGGTTTAACGGCAACAGCGGCATTTACATGGCTGCGGCAACGCTTGGCTGTTTCTTGGGTACTGTGTTTGTCGGAGCAACGATTTGGCAGGGTGATTCATCGGCCAGCTCCATTCGTTTCCTCGCTGAACGGGGCATTTCGCCATCAAGAATCTTTTTTGCCTCGCATGCCATTGGGCTTGGCCTGCTATTTCTGCTCATCAGTTGCTGGTTTCCGATCTCAGCGCTCATTTTTAAGAGGGGAGAGCCTTTAATCTCTCCCCTGATGCTGCTCCTGGTGGGATTGGTTGTCTACTCGACGGCTTCGTACGCCAGCCAAGTACTAAAGACGCCATTACTCGCCTATCTACTCGCGCCTATCGCCGCATTGTTCGCGCTATGGTGGTGGTCGATCTGCACGACAGTCATCGGAGGTAGCTGGCTGGTGACGACCACCATTCATGTTGGCGTGATTTTCTTTGCGAGCTGGCTCGGCATGAGACGTTACCTTTCGCGTCAAAGCCGAGGTACAGACTTCGCGATCGTCATTGGTGTGACCATAGCAATTGTCTGCCTACCTTTGTTGGTACCGATCATTGAGTTCACACAACAACCAAGTGTTTCGCCGAAGGCATTGGCCGAACTTAGAATGCTTGCAGGCGAAAGCGGCTACCGTCGATCGGCAATCGAGGCAACCTATTTTCTGGACCATTTAGAATACGACCAGGAGCTGAAGCCGGGCTGGAATCGATTCCCCTCTGCGGCCCATCTTGATAAGGAGGATTCAACGAAGCTCGCCATCGCGAGCGAGAATTTTTATTATCGTTGGCTTGAAGAACTTCAATTTCAAACGTCTATCTGGGAACTATCTGCGACGTCAGATGCGGAAGGGTCTCTTCCTGAGATGACGCCTGAATACGTCGAAGAAGCATGGGCCGAAACGCTGCTGAGAACAACTAAGTGGATTGCAAGACTCCGTCCAGCTGCGGACTTCTTGGAGCAGGAAAGGCTCGATCAGATCGAGTTTTGGCTCGCCAGTGCACTATTCGAACCTCGCACAAAAGAAATGCTCAGTGTGGATCAGAAGCGGGAGATCGCATCCATGCTCTTAACGCGGGATAGGAGATTCAAGTTCAGACGCGCTGGCCTGGGCCTTGAGTTCTCGAACTTGGACAATGCACGTCGACATCGAAGTAGGTCCTATTGGTTACTCTTTAGCAAGCCATCAGGGATCGAAACGATTCTGGCGCCCAATCGCCCCACCGAGAAGGTCTTTGCCGCATTACTGGAAGGCTGTAGCGAGTCGGCGAACCAGGGATGGCGTGACAAGCTCCGCACGCTCTTGCCAGATCGACTGTGGCTCACGACGGATCAACTTCAAAGTGGGAACCGCTTGAACGGCATCACTTCCGCAGTGACCCTCACTCCGATAGTTGACTATCTCGCACCAGGCCAACTGTGGAATTTGGACTGGGAAAAGGATCTCGAGAATTGGAAAGAGGAATTTGATGAAGGCTAGTTGTTATTTTTCGCTCCAAACGTGTTTGGCTGCCATGCCCTTCGTCCTCATGAGCGGTTGCTTTCTGTTTGCGTCGATTGATTGGGCGAATGAACAAAAGCAAATCGAAGTGATCATCGATGAAAAATCAAAAGAGAGCTTTTTATCGCCAACCAACAATGAAAGAAAGCTAAGTCAACAGATTCAATTTGTTAGTTCGTCGGTGGAAGGCCTTTGGCCGAGGTTCAAGAACCAAGACATGACTAACGAAATACGACTCATCAACCAACGTGACTACGACCGAAGATTGGAGAGCAAGGATTTTGTTGAAGCTTTGCTGACTCTCACTGCCGCAGTCAAAACCTGGCCAGTCGGTGCCACCTATTCGAATGAGATCGTCGGTAACACTACGATCGACCCTACGTCATCGCGTCTTAGTCGTCTCAATCACATCTTCTATGACCTAGCCTACGTATCCAACCGAGATGGAGATCACAACACTTGTCGAACAGCGGTCGACCGAATGTTCAAAATTGCGTCACTTCGACCCAAAGAAAAAGTCCAGGCTCTTTTGAATCTCCGGCTAAGCTCCATTTTTGAATTCACGCAAGCCGCAGCCGATTACATCAAGAGCACCGG
>JBCCKZ010000709.1:0-3468 GCA_039027135.1 Planctomycetota bacterium | reverse complement strand
TTCAAACTCACCGTTGCCTACGACGGTCGACCCTATGTGGGATGGCAGGTGCAGCCCAACGGCTTGTCGGTACAAGCGGCCTTGGAGAACGCGATTGAAAAGCTAGTCGGCTATCACGCCAATGTCCTGGGTAGCGGGCGAACCGACGCCGGCGTGCATGCGATCGGTCAAGTTGCCAGTGTGAAGTTACCGACTTGGGATGACCCTGGCGAAAGGCTTGCGGCGGCCTTGAATACGAAGCTACCCGACACGATTCGAGTCTGGCATTCCTGCCGGGTGGCGGATGGCTTTCATCCGATCCGTGATTGCATCGAGAAACGTTACCGTTACCGCGTCGCGCTGGGACGAGTGCTTGATCCGAGGTTGCTGGGGCGGGCTTGGCACATTCCATATCGCATGAACATCGATTCGATGCGAGAGGCGGCCGAAGCGTTCGTTGGAAAAGGAGATTTTGCGGCGATGCAGGCAGCGCACTCAGATCGTCTAACGACAGTTCGCGACGTTCGCGGCTGCACGCTCAACTTGCAAGCAGCCGATCCCATCAACCGAATCGTCGACATCGAGATTTGGGCGGACGGGTTTCTCTACAACATGGTCCGAAACATCGTTGGGATGATCATCGAAGTGGGGCGAGGCTACCGCGATCTAGCGTGGATCGAAGAAGTCTTAGGGGGGCTGGACCGGCGCAAAGCGGCCATGACCGCGCCTGCCGAAGGGCTTTATCTCGTTTCGGCCTTATATGAAGGCTCTCGACACGAATCCTAACGCAATCTTAACGCGTTGGTTGCCGATCAAACGCCTATTCTATCGGGCCATTCAAACCCTCAATTATTCCGAATAACAGCGAATACTTCGTGGCGACCACCTTGGATCGACCCTCACCGCAACTGGATGACGCGACTCGTTCGTTCGTTCGGCGAGCGTTGTCGGCAAATCTGGTTCAAATTGATGATCTGAAGAAGGTCGTTGTTTCGTTGATGGCCTCCAACGACCGGTTTACCCCCGAGCGGCTCGCTGACGGGCTCAAGCATGCTGGGATGCTGACCAATTGGCAGGCCTCGAAGCTTCTGGCGGGACGATCCAAAGGCTTTTATTTAGGCAGTTATCGGCTTCTTCGTCCGCTGGGGCAGGGCGGTATGGGCATGGTGTTCCTGGGCGAACATCACGTCATGAAAAGGCAGATGGCACTGAAGATTCTGCCGCCTGAAGCGACGGACAACCCACGCCGGTTGCAGCGTTTTATGGATGAAGCTCGCGCTTGCGCTCAACTTGATCATCCGAACATCGTTAGAGCATACGACTTTGCTGAGGCCGGTGGTCGCTACTACATTGTCATGGAATACGTTGATGGCATCGACCTTCAACGGTTGGTCGCTCGAGACGGCGTGATTGGTATACGCGAAGGTTTGGATGTGCTTTCGCAATCGGCTGCGGGCCTGGCCCACGCTCATGAACGCGGAATCGTTCACCGAGATATTAAGCCCGCGAATCTAATGCTTAGCAGTGATGGCATTGTGAAGGTGAGCGATCTTGGCTTAGCGAGGATCGGGCTTTCTGAGCTCTCAGAAGAGGAGAGCCGTCGGTTGATGGGGACGGCTGATTTCATTGCTCCCGAGCAGGCCATCAATAGCACGACTGCCGACGCGAGGTCAGACATTTACTCGCTGGGGTGCACTGCTTATTTCCTCCTGACTGGATCGCCTCCATTCGCGGGTGGAAACGTTCGCGAACGATTGGCCGCTCACCAAACCGCGCCGATTCCGGATCCTCGATCCATCCGCAAAGAGTGTCCTGCCGCATTGGCTGAGTTGATCACCAAGATGATGGCCAAAAGACCCGAGGACCGGCCAAAAAGTGTTTCGGCGGTGTTGGGTCAGATTCAACGAATGACCAAGAGCCCGAGTTCCGCTGGCCCGGTATCACGATTGAATCAAGTACAGCCGGTCGCCGCTAGCGACACATCGATCGACGAAGAGGTTTATCAGGCGACGATTGAGGACTCCTCGCTCTCTGCGGATGGTGAAGTTTCATTTGCCGAAGAAGTGACCGATGTGGACTTTGGAAATCTACCTGACTTTTCATCGGCCGCTGCCGTCACATCGGGAAGCTTCGCAGGATTACCCACCAATGCCTCTCTTTCGAACGGCAATGGCTTGCCCGCAGCAAAAAAGTCTGCGTCCACACCGGCACGGACTTCCGGTACACCTTCGGGTAATCAGCAGGTGATGCTTGGCGTGGGACTGACGATGGCGTTTTTGTCGTTGATCACGGTGTTGGGTCTTGGAGCGTACTCGGTTCTGAAAGAGCCTGAGACCAAGACGCCTGTCTTCAAAAAGATGGAGCAGTCTGATGGAACAAGCGTTATCAATGTGATTCAATCGCCGTAGCGATATGCAGCTTTCCGACTTCAGTACTTGCAGCGTCCGTGAGGCAATGCACAACGACGTCCTTGCCGACGTTCTGGGTTATGGAACGCGAACAAAGCTCTGCTTTAGCGGGCCCAAGAAATGACACTCCCACTCGCCACCCCTCACTCAAAATAAGGCTTCATCGTGGCCACCGGCACCTTGCCTATTGACGCACAGATCTTGGCCGACTTGGTGGTCGAATATGGATCCAGGGCAGGAACATCAGCGCCGCTTGTTGACGGCTTTTATCTGATCGGACGAGATGCGGAGTGTCAGATTCGGCCTAAAAGTCGTACCGTCTCGCGGCAGCATTGTTTGCTCCAGCTGAGCGAGCTGGGCGTCCAGGTGATGGATCTCGGTTCCACCAGTGGCACCAAGATGCACGGCGAAAAGATACCGCCGAAGGTCTGGCAGGTGGTTCGTAACGGGGATGTTTTGAAGCTCGGCAAGGTCGCCTTTCGGGTTGTTTTTGCTGACGACTATGAGCCTTCCGCGGAAGTCTACCGGCTGGGAGATCCATCAAAGACCAGCGATCAGATGGAAGCTGCATCGATGGACGTGGGCGAGTTTCTCGAGGAAGAGGACCTGGTTGACCCTCTGCAAGACGACGGCATCGAGCTGAGCGACGACGATTTGTTCGTGGAAACGATCCTCGACGAGCCACTCTCGTCCTCCGACGACGCGTCGGATGTTCAAATCGGAATTTCAGGCGACGATAGTCTGTCTTCCGATGGAGAGGCCGGGTTAGCGTCAGCGGCGAAGCCGGTCGCGCCAGCCAAGCCAAAGGCCAAATCAAAGGACGCTTCTCGTCAGAAGTTCAAGAAGAAAAAGATCCGGTCATCGAGCGGCGGCCTGTCGATGCCTGATTTTTCTCGACTCATTCCCCAAGACGGTGACGGGCTGAAGCTGGTTTTGGCCATTGCCATCATGCTGGCTGCCGGCGGTATCGCTGCGTACCAGATCTTTGGCGGGGGAGGGGCCGTGAGTCGCACTCGCGTGATCCCGAATCTTGACTGACTATACTTTGGCGATCGCACCGTTCGGGCCTTGGATTCGGGGC
>JBCCKZ010000708.1:0-3481 GCA_039027135.1 Planctomycetota bacterium | reverse complement strand
CAGCTCGACTTCGGAAAAGACGCAATCGGCCGCTCCGCGTCTAACGCTTGGTCCGTCGGTTTTTGCAATGGTTAGTATCAGGGGCCCCGGTACACGCCGAGCAGTTGAGTCATCCCGAATATGAGCCAGTAAATCCACCATATTGCGATCTGGGCGATTCGCAGTGGAGTAGTGGCTTCACGGAACGAGAACTTGGCGAATTGAAGGACGGGCATCACAAAGGGTGTAGCGAGCGAGGCCGCGAGATTGTAGGGATGAATCCAAGGCCCGTACTCAGTTGCGAGCGCTAATAACGGCCAGTGTGTCGGCGGAACTGCAAGCCATGCAATGGGCTGGCCGGTGAGACAGAGCCCGGCAAGGATAGCAAGCGGAAAGTGCCAGCGGAATCGAATGAGGTTTGAGTCAGAAGAACGGTAGCTTTTCTTGCTCGCCAGCCGGTAGGGATTGTCACTGTTCACTTTGTTTTTGAAGAACGACGACCATCAACGAGTCTCCGAGATCGACTCTCCATTGCCAAAATTGACGAGTCCGCGACGGCGGTTGATCGCATGGTTCGCCGGGTCCGTGCACAAGACAGGCCAATCAAGCCAGATCATACATCGTCTGCCTTTTCGGCCATTGTGTCTGTACTATCCGTTCGTGGAAGGTCTGCCAGTTGTCTTGTGCGTCTCGCGTTACAGCCTGGTGTAGCCATTCCGCGAGTTTTTCACGATCTGCAAAATCGAGCATGCCAAAGTCAACGCTAATGCGACCGGAATCACCATGAAGACGAACCGAGCCCCAGCATGGAAAGCATCGCCAATGCACGGACACTGAATCCAATGGGAGAGTTCTTGAACCAAGAACGCCGACGCGCGTGATCTCTTGTTCGGTTACGCAACACGAAAACGCATGCAGTGCACGAAATTGTAAATCGAGAGAACAAGCCATGCTCCCCAGAAGAGTGCAGAAGCGAGTGCAAAGGCTTGAGGGTTTGGGAACGAGCCGTCAATGTTCCAGTAGGCAGTCGGGACGCTCACGGTCAGGATCAGAGCAAACGCGGACACGTAGAACGTAGCGTATCTACGATGAATGCATGCGGCTTTCACATCGATATGACGATCCTAGGATGCTGCTAGAATGCCTGCCATCTTTGGAAACGAGTAGGAGTTCATCGAATGCGACTGTGGCGAACGTTTGCCGTAGTCGGCACGAACGGGATGGCTATGACTTCGATTGACGTGTGAAAGTGTGCTCCGTTTCACGGCTTGGTTATATGGCTAGCTCCGTGTTGTGAGCGGGCCTTCACGAATGACGATGTGGTGTTCCGCGTCGATCACTGTGGTTTCGGTAGTGCCGTCAAACCCGACCGTAAATCCTTTCCGATCCTTCAGTCTGCCGTTGGTGGTGAGGCTCCAACTAAATCTATAGAAGTCTAATCCGTCACGATGTTCACTGAATTCCCATGAAAGTTCAGTCAGTGATGCCTCAGGACCGCATTTGAACCTACCTTTGGCACCCATGTCGGATGAGCAAGAGGGGCCACCTTCACCTTTCTTTGCCACGTTGATCACAATGATAGCCTTATGTCTCCGCGACGATGTATTGGCAATGGTCTTTGGCTCACGCTTCACATCGTCCGTGCTTCGCACGTTGGCTGGTGCCGAAATAGGAGCGGTGCTAGGGGCTTCCGATGAACACCCAGACGCGAAAATTACCGAAACCCAAGCGAGGGTCAACGTGTATCGCATGTCTGCCTTTGCCAAACGACGACACGGTTCAGCGAGGCCGCGCGACTGACTCACCGCTGGAGCAGAATGCGAAGTCGGTAGTTGCTGAGGTTCTTGAAGCCACGCGCCGCTGATTTGATCGACTGGATTCGGCTATTGAATCCTTCCGTGATCGCATTGGTGATTCGGTGTCGAAAGTAACTCAAGATGCCATCGAGATGTTCCTTCAGCATCCTTGCAACTTTCTTGACCGGATCCAAGCGACTTCGAATCGCCCATCCGTACCAGCGGTTGAAAAAGCCCTCCGCAGAGAAGGCGTACACGTACGTCCAGAAATGTCGGAAGTTCTCTTTGATTGCCCATGCTCGACCGGTTCGCAAATCACGACGCATCGCTGTCAGAAGTTCGTAGTACCGATCTTCATCGAGGTTGTCTTCGTTGTAGAGCCAGAGCTGCCGCGTGCCTTTGAGTCGATCATCTCCCTCGCTGCGTAGCTGCTTGTTCTCCTGCCGACGAAGTACCTTGTCGACGGCATTGTTGAGGTGCTTGCTAACATGGAATTTGTCATGCACGATCTCTGCTTCGGGTACGTTCTTTTTCGCACTTGTCATGAAGGCTTGCCACATGTCCATCGATATGCCTGAGACGGCGTCCCGCTGTTCCCCTGAGAGGGTTTTCCAGAGCTTGTCGCAGGATTCGATCGTTCGGCCGGCGGACACTTCAAGAACGCGATTGTTGTCGAGATCTGTCATCAGGGAGATGTAGTCCTGGCCTTTACCGAAGTTTTTCTCGTCGATGCCCACGTGGTAAATCTCTTCGAGGTCGCGTCGCGTCAATCCCCGGTCAACGGCTCGCTGGATGATTGAGTGCATGGCATCCCAGCTCAACCCGAGCAACTCCGCAGCACGTTTGACATTCGCCGCCGCTTGGAGAACCTTGACTGCGACGGCTTCAAACACCAGCGTGAGTCGAGAATGTTTGCCGGCCCAAGGCACAGCAATCGTCTTGACGCCACACTTGGTGCATTTACTCCGTGGTACCGCAGCACGAATCTCCGTCTTGAACTGCATCGTATCGAGGTGTCGCCAGGTCCCTTCGGGTGCCGTGTCATGTCGAGCACATTGCTTGTTGCATTCGGGGCAACAGACCGCGTCTCCAATGAAAGAGAGGCGAATCGCCACCTGGTTCCGTGGCAATCAAGATCGACGTGACAGTGCTAAAAATTCCCGACGATGCCACGATCGGAATTCGGAAAAACACTTCCACATCAAACTTGACCAAACAAAGGCCGTTGCTGAAACCTAAAAATTAGTTAAGCCTAGCTTATGGTCTCACAAAAAGGTATCATCGCGTCGATTAGCTTTAGCTCATTTATGCCCAGAATGCTGGCGTGCCTGAGAAAATCGAAAGTAGCCTGCGAACCAATAAAAAAGTCATGCTCGAGTCCAGTCGTGTTTAGCAGTGTGAATGAAAACAAAAGACAGTTGAAGTCTGCAGTTCCTCTCTGCACATTAAACAATGTCTCACCATAAAAATCTGCTGCAAACATTCGGCAGAAGCTCTCATTGTCGAGCCTGTGCAACAGCTCTCTAGATTTAGGGAATTGCAGCTCTACCGGTTCCTCTGGTTCAAATATTTTATTCGTCATGCACTTTGCCAAAGTTAACAGCTCTGTTGGAGTCAACCGCTCATTGACGTCTTCTGCCGCCCTAAATGTAGAATTCTTTATAATCGCCAACGCCGCTGCGACTGGCGTTTGTTTTGGAATTAAT
>JBCCKZ010000707.1:0-3481 GCA_039027135.1 Planctomycetota bacterium | reverse complement strand
CTTCAACGTAACCAATTATCACATGAGCCGCCGTTCCTTTGCGATTCACGGCTCTCTTCATTTGTTGCCAGCGACACGAGGTGTTCAATCGTATCGGCGTTTGAGTGGGCATTGCAGGCAAGCCGTTGCATGAAAGAACGCGGCTCACGGTTGCACCGGAAAGTGTTCAGAAAGATGCTGGCGATAGCGGCCAAAGTCTTGCTCGACCTGTGGATTCTTCATCACGTCGTAGCAAGCAAACGTAGGAAGCGGTTCCATCCCGAAGAAAGCAAAGTTCAAGTGCATTGGCCGAAAAAGGTCGTCCAATGACATGCCAGCAAAGAAGACTTGCGATTCGTCGTTGAAAGAATCTACGGGTGCATTCAGGGTCAGGGACATCATGTACTTCGTGCCCGTGAGTGTCCCGCCTGAACCGTACTGCTTGGACGGATCACTGCGGGTGCGCCCGTCGCCCTTGCAAAGCCTTCCGTCCATGCCAAACGAATAGACAAAATCCATGTACTTCTTGAAACTCCATGGAACACCCATCCAATTGACCGGAGACTGCAACAAGAGCGCGTCCGCCCATTGGTGTTTTTCGATCTCCGCGTCCACCTGCCAATCGTCCTTCATGGTCGTGACTCGTGTTTCGAAGCCGGCGGACGCGAGATGCTCTAGTGCCATCTCGGTCAACGTCCCATTGAGTTGCCCCTTGGCGAATTCGTACTCCTCGTGGGCGTTGATGACAAATACTTTCTTCATTGCGTAATGATCCATTTCGATTGTCTGTGCAGTGATGTCGGCCGTGCGGCTTTTCAGATCTTCAGGTCCCAAAGTTGTTCCTGGTACTCCTTGCAACTCGGGATGACTTCGTCAGGACAGACGGTGCGAAAATCGTGATGCGCCATCGGGATCACTTCGATCATCCGGTCGATCATGATCTGTGGATCGTACTCCAGGTCATGTCCCTTGAACTTCTCTTGAATCTCTCGAATCGGCCCCTCAGGTGTGAAGTTCTTTTTCGGGTCGTACCATTGATCAAGCGTGTCGTACATGCGGTGGTTGAAACCGGTGGAGAATGGACCCGGATTAATCGTGCAAATCTGAACGTCGGTGCCTTCGAGTTCTTCCCTCATCAATTGCACGATGGCTTCAAGAGCATGTTTCGACGCGCAGTAGGGCGCAAGAAACGGAAAGGTGGAGAAGCCGACGATTGACGAAACGAAGACGACCTTGCCATGTCCCCGCTGAACAAAATTGCGAATGAACGGCTGCGTAAATTCAAGTGTAGCGAAGACATTCACGTCAAACACACGACGCAGTCGGGCGACGGGAATCTCCGCGATCGGACCGGTTTCACCAGTTGCCGCGTTGTTTACGAGGATATCAATATCGTGGCGTTGAGCCACCTCGCAGTCCGCCGGGTCCGTGATGTCAATCTTTAGGATTTCCAACTCAACGCCCGCTTCTTCGGCATCCTGTTTGAGTGTTGTGGCCTGCGGCCATACTTCCACACCCGCCACAACGGAATGCCCTGCCTTCGCGAGGCCCAAAGCAGCTCCGCGTCCCAATCCGGTAGCGGCTCCAGTGATCAGGATTCGTTTCGGCACGTTGTCGGTCCAATTGTTTGCGTGAATTGATTCGGTCAAATGATTTTTTTTGTCTTGTAGATCTGCGGTTCCGTAACCAGTAGATCCTCCATCGCCGCGATGGCGTGCTTCAGATGAGGCGTTTCCCAGTGGGCATCTTCCGCTGCTTGGTCGACCCAGCGTTCATACGAGAGGACGACATTGGAATTCGACGAATCGCGGTAGAACCCGTATTCGATACAGCCGCTTTCCTTCCGCGTCTCGGTCGCCAGTGCCCGCAATTCAAAAAGCAACTTTTCAATCAACCCACCCTTCGCAGGGAGGACAGCAATCGTGTAGACGTTCGCTTGCACCTATCTCTCCTACCACGCATTCGTAAAATGGTAAATCTACCAATTGGTTGGTAGTGAAGCTTATCGCGGTTCAGTTTGCGTGTCAACCGACCAGACGGTAGGCTGCTGGAGATGAAAGAGAAACTACTAGACGCCGCGGAGGCTTTGGTGCAGGAGCGTGGTTTGAACGGAGTCACGTTTCAGGACTTGGCGGACGCGGTGGGATTGCGCAAACCGAGCGTATTCCACCACATCAAGAATCGAGATGACTTGGTTGCCGCGCTGATCGAGCGATGCGGTACCAAGCACGGCCCGCGATACGCAGAGGTCGTGGAGCGGGATCTGGATGCCCCTCAGAAACTTCGTGAGATCGCGGGAATTTTCGAGCAAGGCGTTAAGAACGGGCGGCCCTGCCTATTGGCCGCGATTTCGTCAGGACTCAACACCCTATCGCCTGATGCAACCGAGCAATTGAAGAACGCCGCCAAGGCGTCGATTAGTCGCTTCGCCGAGGTTTTTGCTCAAGGCAGACGTGACGGAACGCTGCAATTTGAAGGATCGCCCACCGATGCAGCGACGGCGTTCTTTGCAATGCTGCAAGGTCTACAAGCCCTTTGTCGAGCCAAGGGTGACACTCGTGCGTTTAAGAAAACCGCCTTGAGCTTTATCGAGTCCCTCGTGCATGATCGTTGACTTTCGAGTTGCCTGTGGCGGCAGGGTTTTTCGTCGCCATGGAGCGATAAACCAACGCGTGATTGGGACAAGGTGGTCAGCGGATAGGCTCCCGGGCCAATACACCATTCTGAGATGCTGTGTCTCAGTCGCCATACTACGACCACATACTCGATCAGCGGTAAAGCAGAACGGCTGAGGTTGGACAAACCGAACGCTCGAAGCAATTGGGCCAGGGCGCGTCGGTGATTCACACCGACCTGGCTTTCTCATCTTCGCACATGATGAGAAGTACCGTCGATTCATATCGTGTTCGCGAAACAAGCTGAGAAAAACCTCTTTTCAGCAAGCACCCAGTTCTGGCCCCGGAATACTTCGCGTCGGTAAAGCGACTGCCTTTAGCTGGACAGCGACACTTTGGATTAGCCGTTCGGCGTTAGCCGCGGTTTTCTCGGGCTAAACCGTGGCTAGCGCCAAGACGGCTAATACGCTCGGTTATGCCATGAATCACTGTGTTTTCCATCCAAAGTGGCGCTGTCCAGTTAGGTGCGACCAACTGCGACGCGGTGCGACTGACGCCGGCCCAGCGTTCGACGCCGGCCCCGTGATCCAACCGCGACTACCGCGGACGCGAAGGAGACCAGCGCCAGACTGCTCGGCTCCGGTACCGCCGTGGCGCTCACGCTGAACTGAAGGGCGGTGGGCGATCCTCCGATTTGCCATGTGCCGCTGAACGAACTTTTGAATAGGTGTTGGTCAGCGATCAACCAATCGTCGGGGCTGCTTTCGTTGGAGGAACTCGTCGATCGGATCGCATAAAAGGTGCTGTCGGGTGAATTGGGGGCCGACGCGACCCAGGCATACGTGGTATTTGGCGTCAGATAGAATCCTGGGGTGGTGTAGGTATAG
>JBCCKZ010000706.1:0-3482 GCA_039027135.1 Planctomycetota bacterium | reverse complement strand
GGCCGGGAAGCTCACGCACAAGTCTTGACACAAACTCATCGGTAAAATCACCGTCGTAGATCGAGATATGACGTAAACGTTTGGCTTGACAGATAGATCGTGCGCATTCATCCGTGCACAAAGGACCGCCTTCAAAGCCGTTGTCAGCGTTCAGTTCCAAAGTATGGAGTTGAGACAATGAAGCGATGAAACGAAGGTCTCGATCGTTTATTCCATCTTTGCAAAGCCGTACGACTTGCAGTCGCTTCATCATACCGAGAGGCTGTGTGCCTCCTTCGATCGTGACGTACTCACTGTCGATCGACGGGAATCCCATTTCGATCTCAGTGATATTGCGAAGACTCGAGAGCGACTTCATGTTGTCGGCCGTCAAGTGGCTCCCGTAAGTGAAGTCGAGATGTGTCAGTTGCTTGTGCTGATTTAGATTGGATGTCGATACAAAGTCTTGTGTTTTTGCCTTGCCTTTTTCGATCATCCAGGAGACGGATCGCGCTGAATGATAACTCGCCGAATTGACCGTTCCTTCTTCATTGGCGTGCAATCGAAATGCCATCGGATTCGAATCAGTCGTTGCCTCTTCTTCCAACGCACGTGTATCGGTTGGATCGTCTTCCTTTGGTCTCGAATTCTTTGCGCTGGATTTAATAATGGTTGCGTTCTGCAAACCGATTGAGATGGTGCTTTGCAAGAAGTTAGCTTCGTTTCCACGCTTGTAAGCCACGATGGGTCCGGTGAAGCGACTTAGCATGACTCCTTGGTTGGACGCGAAGTCACCGATCGTCCCACTGACCTGTAGGCGATCCCCCAATTCAAGTTCTGGCGGAACGGTTTCACCTTTTAATTCGACTCGGATCGAACTCAATCGAGTGATGGGAATCTTCAAGCTAAATTGGTCACCACGATCGTCGTAGCGTGGAACCAACTCCAGGAAGTATCTTGCACCTTGCTGGTTTGATGATCCTTCATCAACCTTGATTCGGTCCATTCGGGCAACTTCAAAATCCCATTGCACCTCTAGGTCTTTAAGTGCCTCGTTGGCTCGTTGCTGGATCGTACCTTTTTCCGGTTTCAAATCGGTGTAACCCTGAAACTCTATGACTTCGTTCCGTTCTGCGTAGCGATGGGTGACGGGTATTGACCATGAATCGGTGCCACGGAGTATGCCATCCGAGAGATACTCAAGATCTGGCCGACGACTGTTTCTGGCAATGGATTGAAGGTGATCGAAGAATTCCGTTAGATCGGATTGCCAAGCCTGCTGGTTGTTAAGCGGTGTTACGTCCACAGTGGAAGCGGGATCTTGTTGCGGTTCAGCGGCTTTCGAAATACCGAGCAGTGTGGCCAGCACGACACCAACCATAAGAAGCGTCTTCGTTCGCAATCTCATTTTCACTGGGTGCACGATTGACTCGATTCGGTGTCGTAGTTGTTTCTTTGCTTGGAACATGCCAACAAAACCGAGACACAATCTGGATTCTGGGAGGCATGACTCCAACTTCAGGAGAGTTCTTCCATACGTGACACGCCGCTCCGGTGTTTCTTCACGCAGGACATCAGCGTCACAAGCTGCCTCTCGGTCAGCTCGCACTCGAAAAAACGCATACCAAAGCACTGGATTGAACCAATGAACTGAAAGAAGAAGACACAAGAGGCTATTCACGGGGACGTCACCACGCTGAAGATGCATCAACTCGTGACGAAGCACAAACTCGGTTTCCTCGTCGTTCAATTCATCGAATATCGCTTCATTCAATAGCAAGTGTGGAACGCCGAGACCACAGACAGATGGTGACTTGACGGCGCTTGACAAACGGATCCGAGGCCGCGACCGGAGACCGATCTGTTTGGCAAGCGTATCGACTCGTGCAATCATCGCACCTGATTCGGTCAGTGGAATCGCATGCTTCCGAATACGACGTAACGTCACCACATAACCCACCAGTAAAGCAGCCAAGATACAAACCGCTCCGGCTATCCAAACGGCGAAGAGCGTGGATCTCCAATGGAAAGATTGAGAATGGTTGGGATCCAGAGTTGGGGTTGCGTCGTTGATGTGTGTGTGAGATCCATCAGCGTGGATCTCACGCGCATTGATTGTAGAGTTCGAGTTGGCTAGATCCGACAGAATGTTCTCGGTATCGAAGACAGCCGTAGGATTCTGGATCTCGGTGCCAACCCCATCTTCATTTTGCATAAGCAGCGACCAATCCATCCAATGTGGCAGCAATGGTTGTGCTGGAAACAGAAGCGCCACCAGAACCGGAAGCCACAACAAGTACTTAGCTTTGGCCGACAATGACGATTGCAAAAGCCGTTGCAGGATTAGCACGACAATCACGAGAACCGAAGCGCGCACCGTGGCGGCCATCATCCAATCGAAGAAATGTTGGAACGTGTCCATGGTCACCAAACCTTAAGCATCAAGTGATTCATCGAGAATGCGTTTCAGCTCCGCGACATCGTCAGCACTCAGACGACTGTTTTGAGCGAAGTGCGTGATCAGAGGTTTCGCGGCACCACCAAAAACCCGTTGAGCGAACGATTCGCCTTCCTGCTTCACAATCGATTCGCGAGATACCGCCGGCAGAAACGTGCGGGTTCCGGCGACGTTCTTTTCAACGGTTAAGGCACCTTTTTTAACAAGCCGTGTCAGCAAGGTGCGAACGGTGTTGTCAGCCCAATCGGTCTTTGGCCGCAGTAATTGGGTGACTTCGGAAGCGGTTAAAGGAGATTGTTCCCAAAGCGCTTCCATCACCGCCCATTCGGATATCGAGATGTTCGGATCATTCATATCGATACACTACAGGCGTAGTGAGCTCGTGTCAACTACAGTTGTAGTGTTGACGGATATTTTTGCTCGTATCAAACGCGTGGGGTCGGTCACGATGGGCTGGAATCCAGCTCGCGATAGGGAATCGGCTGAGTGCAATCGAGCGACCGATCCATCGGTGGCATCGGGTATTTCAAGCCTGTGGCACAATTGAACAAGACGACCGACTCGTCTTTGCTGATCCGACCACTAGCTACTTCGGCCCGGTAAGCCGCGAGCGTTGCTGCGCCTTCCGGACATAGGAGAACTCCCTCACGTTGGGCGCATTGTTGTTGTGCTTCCAAGATGGACTCATCTTCGACTGCGGTTGCGAATCCTTGGCTTTCCCGAACGGCGCGTAGGATCAGAAAATCACCGACGGCTGCTGGCACCCGAATACCGCTAGCGACGGTTTGGGCGTTCTCCCAAAGTGCCGCGTGTTCGACACCTGAATCATAGGCGCTCACGATTGGCGCACATCCGGTTGCTTGGACGGCGACCATCCGAGGCAATTTTCCCGTGACCCATCCGATCGCTTTTAATTCTTGAAACGCTTTCCACATTCCAATCAAACCAGTACCGCCACCTGTCGGATACAGAATGACATCGGGAAGTTTCCAGGCGAATTGTTCCGCGAGCTCCAATCCCATCGTCTTCTTTCCCTCGATTCGAT
>JBCCKZ010000705.1:0-3489 GCA_039027135.1 Planctomycetota bacterium | reverse complement strand
GTCGCTGCACCGCGTTGAGCGTCCACGACCGCCTGGATCTGCTCCGGTGTCAGACTGTTGAGGTCGACATTCAGGTCTTGATTCAGGATTTGGCCACCGCCGAACGCCTGACCGGCGATACCTGCATTGGCCTGGTTAATCTGTCCACGGTTGGCACCTTGAAGCAGTCCACCACCGCCGCCAAAGCCGCCGAGTCCGCCGCCACCTCCGAGCCCACCGCCACCGAAGCCGCTACCGCCGCCAAGACCCCCGCCGCCACCGCCAAAGCCGCCACCTCCGCCGAAGCCTCCGCCACCGCCTCCTCCTCCACCACCGCCGAGTCCGCCGCCGCCACCGAATAACCCCAGACCTTGGCTGCGTCCGTCGATCAAGTCGAAACGACTAAACCGCTGAGACAAATCCTGAAGTGCAATCTGACCGGTGTCACCGAAGCTTACGATCACTCGAGTGCCATAGAGGCTTTGAATGGCGAGCGCTGCATCGGTCGCGTTGGGATACAGCATCGTAAAGACGCGAGTCTCCTCATCGCGAAAGCTTTGCAGGTTTTCCTGCAGCTCGTTGTTTGTGTAGATCGTGATGACGCCGGTCTCTTCGTCCTCCCGGTAGAACAGCCCGTGCGTACGAGTCAACGTGGTCAGCGCTGTCTTCGTTGTGACATCACGCAAGAACAACGTCACTTCCACTTCGGAGGCCTGAATCGAAGCAGCTAGGTTTTGGCCGCTTAATTCAGACAGCAACCGAACGGCTTCGCGGAGTGGAATTTGGCGAAACTCACCAATCCCAGCTTTTCTTGATCACGATCGAGCGATTGCTGAGCGTGCAGATAACCGGCGCTGCCAGTAGCGACAAAGATCGATACAGCAAGAAGAAAGCGATGCATGACAACCATCCGTGGTTCTTTCAGTTACGGCAAGCGTCCTGCCTGCCATTGGTTTGATGAACGAGAAGCAAATCCCGACTCGTTCGCTACTGCAATCTTTGAACGGCTTTCGGTTCGCCACCCTCAATTTCGACACCCTTCACATCAATACTCGTAACGGTATAGAGCCGCGGCTCAAGATTAGACGGCAGAGAAAACCGAGTTCCCTTCTCAACCAAGTAGAACCGACCGTTGACTCTTAACAGAGCCTTTCCTATGCCCCGTGATCCGATCACCTTGCCCACGACTTCGATGGGCGGTGGCGGGTCACGTTGAATCTGTTGTTGCTCACCTTCCAAAATACGTCGCATATCGGGAGCGGCTTGCGTTGGATCTTGCTGATCGAATCCATCGCCATTGCCTCCGCCCAGTGCCCCAAAGCCACCTGGCAAACCTTGCATCCCGCCACCAGGGCTAGGCAGTGCACCGGATGGTCGGTTGTCGCGAAAGGGATTGGGTAGTGAAGGGCGTTGGTCGGGAGCGGACTGGTTTGATTCCCGCTTCTCTTCGAGCGCTGAAAATAGATCGTTTGGCTGCTGCGCCGCGGCGGTGCCAACCCCCAGGCACATGAATCCCGAGATAGCAGCGATCCGCATCATTGGTGCATACACCCGAGCACAGGTTTGAACACTCATCAAATCGTCGTATTTCATTGTCTGATTTACCATAGCGTTACCGCTGACAAGAGTTCCGCGGGCGAAGTGGATCCGCTGAGCAATTTCTCAAGGCCGTCGTCACTGAGGAATTTCATCCCCGCCTCGCGTGATGTCGCCATCAGCGAAGCTTCATCTGCCCCGTTCGCAATCAGAGAAGACAGTTTCTCGTCCATCGACAACAGCTCAAAAATACCGAGCCGTCCGATGTATCCCCGGTCCGCACAAAAGTGGCATCCGGCGGGATCATAAACAGTCGCCCCAGCCTTCTCGGGGTGGCCGAGTGCGACCGCCTCGGCCTCGGTCATTGGTCTAGGAATGTGACATTTCGAGCAGAGCCTGCGGACCAGACGCTGAGCGACCGCCAGACGCAAGGTCGCAGCAACCAAGAAGCGGTCGACGCCCATGTCAGCCAAACGCGTGACCGCACTCGCTGCGTTGTTCGTGTGAATTGTGCTGAGGACGAGGTGACCAGTCAAAGCCGCTTTGATCGCAACATCAGCCGTTTCGGCGTCGCGAATTTCACCGATCATGACAATGTCTGGATCGTGACGAAGAACACTGCGGAGCGCCTTGGAGAAACTGACCTTGTCCGCCGCATCAACCTCGACCTGGGCAACCCGTTTCATCTCATACTCGATCGGGTCCTCAATCGTGATCACGTTGTAGGAACCGTCGGCGACGAGCTTTCGAAGCCCCGCGTAAAGCGTGGTTGATTTCCCGCTTCCCGTTGGACCGGTAATCAGAATCATGCCATGTGGACGGGCGATCGCATGAGCAAACTGCCCCAATGCCTCCGGTGCCATGCCTAGTTTTCCAAGCGTCAGGCTCTCGGTCTGAGCCGCCAAAAAACGCAGAGTCATTCGTTCGCCATGCCGGGTCGGTAAGGAAGCCACCCGGATATCGATTGGTGAGCCGTCATTTCCCTCGCGACGAAAACGACCATCCTGTGGTGCTCGGCGCTCGGCGATGTCCATACCAGAAAGCACTTTGAAGCGGCTGATCATCGCGGAATGCATTGATGCTGAAATGGGACGATAGTCCCGCAAATCACCATCTACACGAATCCTCACCAGCGTTTCCTGCTCGGCCGGATCGATGTGCAAATCACTTGCCTGTTGCATCATGGCAGCCGACAACAACTCATCACATAATGAAACAGCGGATTCGGAGTCATCACCTCCGGACACTCGAGCCGCAGGCTCCTGGTCAAGCTTGTAGAGCCTCGACAGCGTATCTTTGAGGGATTGGGGTTCCGCCAGGAACGGACGTATCGGTTTACCAACATGCTTCTTCAGCGCCGCGACACATCCGGAATCAATGGGTTTGGCATGGGCCACGCAGACATGTCCGTCAACGACGGCAAATGCCAATACTTGTCGCCGAAGCGCTAAAGCAGCCGGAACGCGCATCGCCCATGCCGGATCGACTTTGACTTCGTTCAAGTCCAGTCGCTCGGGAGGAGTGCTCGGTCGTGGTGAAGTAGATGTGCTCATGCTTGGATGTCGAATCAGGTGGTAACTCGAGTTGCCATCCTTGACGAACTGTTGGATTGCCGTCGTTGTCGGTCGGCGCGTTCCTTCATGATGTCGGCGTTGCGTGAAAGCCGCGAGGCTGTCTGCTCGGTGAGGTATCCCTCATTCCAAAGTCTTGCGAGGTCATGCTCCATGGTCTTCATGCCCAACGCCCCACCAGCCTCCATGGACGAAACGATTTGGCTGCTTTTTCCGGATGCAATTAGGTTAGCTACCGCGTCGGTGTTTTTCAGCACTTCCGATGCGACGACGCGACGGCGTGACTCGATTCCATGCGCCTGAGTATCTTCCGTGATCTTTGGGCCATCCGCGATCACCAGTTGCTGGGCGATGATCCACCGCATGACCAGAGCGAGTTGCTGACGAACGCCCGGTTGTTCAT
>JBCCKZ010000704.1:0-3506 GCA_039027135.1 Planctomycetota bacterium | reverse complement strand
ACATGCAAACTCCATGGGATCGAAACACCCAGGGCGGCCACGGGAAGAGCTCTCTGACGGCGCCAATGACCCGCACTGCCTGGTCAATTTGATCGATGAGCCGAAACTCGCCGATTTGAAAGTCGAGCTTTCGAGTCAACTTGATCAGTGGATGGCTTCACAAGGTGATAAGGGAATAGAAACCGAGGCGATAGCTCACACTCGAAAAGCAAACTTTGATAAGAAGTCGGGACGCAAGTAGCGAAGATTAGCCGCTGCTATCCGCGTCGCTGGACGTCGATTTTTAAAGAGCGTGGAAGCCTAAACAACTGGCCTCGCACTCACCGAGATTGTCGAGTCTAGTTCGCGAGAAGTGGTCGACTTGCCTTATGCTGCCACAGTCGGTGTCAAACTAAGGGCCTATCCGAATGCCAATAAGCCTACTGGACGGTACAACGGTTCCCGTCGAATTCGGACGCTAGCGCGTTTCGGCTGGGATTCTTGGATAGCTTCTAAGCATACGGAACATTTTTGGCCTGTTGAGTGGCGAGTTCCTGGTTCAGCTCCTCCCCGGCCGTTGAAACGTCCGTTCCTCTCCGTGGGACGGCAAACCGAAACGGTGGGTGTCTCGCTCTTAAGCAGTGTTGCTCAGTCGCTTTTGGCGGCGACCAGCGACGCAATATTTGCGACCAACCAGGACGAAGCGGCCATCAATTGAAGCCAGTCCCCGGTCGAAGTGATTCCATAGGAAAAAACGCTAACGATCCAGCAAACGCTAGCTACCGTTTGTCCGAGCCATTCGATACTCAGCAATTTTTCCATACGTGATCGATCCGCACCTGACGCGGCGGTTACTTGAAGGTCATCGGTCAACATGTTTTGCATTCTTCGCCGCAGCAGGACAAGTCGTCGAGATACATACCCCATGCGCGGTAAGTCTCTAATTCCTCAGCAGGTAGTCCCAGGGAAGTGGCAATCGCTTTGGCAACCACAGCAAAACGCTGACGATATTTGTAGATAAAACAGAAAACATGATTGTCGTGTCTCACGGCGGGGCCGCAAAGAAAGATGCCCGGCACGGTGGTTGATTCGTCGTTCTCACTCAATAGCGGGAAGCCGTCTTCGCGCTGTTCAAACAAATCTGCGACGAGGCGGTGACTGCCTTCGAAACCACCGGCAAATAGCGGTTGTGTCGGTGAGTGAAAAGTTCGCCCGTCCACCGCTTTGACGTCGTATCCATTTTTAGTTTTTGAGACTGAAGCGATGGGGGTATCTGGAAAGAGTTCAACATTCTCGACGAAGTCCTCTAACCGCATCCGCTCGAGAGAATAGGTCGATAACGCAACGCTGGGATCCGAGCTCTCGTCTTTCCAAGGGCATCCTCGGTCAAAGAGCCGAACACGTTTATCGTAGTGAGCTAAGTGAAACGCTGCATCCACGCCGCTTTCGTACCCACCGATAATCAGGTACTCATCATCCTCGAAGTCTTCATAGCTCGAGACGGTTGCCGTGTGCTGGCAATTCTCGATTCCCTTGAAGCCATTCAACCGCGGATATTGAAATTCTCCTGCAGCCCAAATCACATGCTTTGCGCGAAGGGTTTGGTCGTCCGTGTCGATTCGGAAGTCCTCACCAACTTTTGCAACGCGGAGCACGGTGGTTCGTGGGCGGACCGGAAGCTCAAAAAACTGCGCAACGCCTCGCAAATGAGAGGCATATTCTTCTCCCGTGGGATGTTCGACCTCAAGGCTAAACGCAGGAGAGACTCCCACGGCGACGGAATTGAGATCCAGCATACCAATGGAATTGGTAGGGAAGGATGGAGTGATGAACCGGGTCTCATCAGGCCAAGCAGCAAACGAGGCTCCGATGGTATCGCGTTCCAAAATCACAAAGTTTTCGATACCGGCGTGTCTCAGTGTGATCGAAACACCGACACCTGCTGCGCCACCACCGATGACAACCACGTCATAGCATTCTGAAGGTTCAGTCGATGGAGAGTTGTTTTGAGTATCTTGTGGGGGTGATTGACTCATTTTGAACCTTGTTGGCAAGCGTTCCCCTGAAACGGTTCGACTTCGAAGCTCGTTGTGAAAGGCTTTTAGTTATCCGATGGAGTGTATTCCGCCGGAAACTCAGCATTGCAACTGCAATTTAATTGCATTTGAGACGATTTGGCAAGGGAGTGGTTGGCTTTGCTCGAGGACACCCGTCCTGAAATGCACGGCCAAAATCGCTTCCTCGAACGGGAAACTGAAGTCAACGTCGCCAGCAAATCAATCCCGGTAGATTCTTAAACTTGACTTGAACAGCTCATCTCGGAAGATTAGCCGTGTCGTTTCAGTTCTTGCCGGTCGGCATCGAGCATGGGCAACCGTAAAGAATGAATCTGCCAAGCCACAGATTTCTAATACGAAAACCGAGTGTGTGCTCTGAGGCGAAATTTGTCGAGTACCCTGAGCGCATCACGGGCAGCCTGAGCGTCGTTTGCCTTTATCGAGCTCAATAACTTCTCTGCGGTGATAGCGGTCTCATCGATTGCCTTATCGAAACCGGGTTGATCCTCTTCAACGAGCGTTTCGGGATAAAGACCACGAGATTCAGTCAATAAAAGCTCAAACTCCTGCGCGTCGGCCACGACGCGGTCGTGGAAGTCGGGGATATCAAGGAATCGATCGATCGCGTTAAGAAGCTCTTCCATTCTCGCCATCTTTCCCGTCAGGCTGGAATAGAGACCGGACGCTTTGATGGAATCGGCCGGTAGAGTTCTGGGGTCTTCGGATTCCAACTCTGGGACTGAAGTAGTCAACGATTCCAACGCCCGCTTTGGCGGATGCGTATCGCAACCCAAAGGTGTGATCGCGAGAAGAAAGAATGGAAATCTTGACCAGAATCGGTTGGTTATCTCAAGCGGTCGGTCTGGTCGAATCCAGACTTGATGGCCGCTTAATCTACAGCGATTCATCCGTGCGTGGCTCATGGAAAAACTACCCGTGCGATTCCTACCGAATGATCGCAAGGTGTCAGCTCGAACCATCTACCGAAAAAATCTCGATCTGTTCCAAGCCATCTCCTAGCATTAAACACATTGTCAATCTGCTCGTTAAAGAGAGAGGCCGATTCTCTAAACCCGCAGCTTAAAAAGGGGACCAAGCCAAAGCTGGTTCTTCCCTCGCTAACGCTGCGGGTTATGAACGAATGGCAACTTGTGCCCTCCAGCGAGAAGGCAAGCCGTTCAGAACTGTTTGTATGGCAGGAACTTTCCACTAAAGACAATGTTGACTCGGTCACCGTTCGGGTTTGGCTCACGTGTCACATCGGCTGAGAAGTCAATCGCACTCATGATGCCATCACCGAACTCTTCCTGGGCGACTTCCTTCATCGCCATTCCATAGACCTGCATGATTTCATAGAAGCGATAGACGAACGGATCGGTTGGAACTTTATCTTCCAAGCAACCGCGATACGGGTATTTGATGAGTAGCTTGGTCTCCATGTCATCAAGTCCGAACTTCTCAGCAACCTTT
>JBCCKZ010000703.1:0-3507 GCA_039027135.1 Planctomycetota bacterium | reverse complement strand
TAAACGCTTTTGTTTCGTGAGCCGTGGGCCGGATGCGGCGCAGCCGCGAAGGCTCCGGGCCAACGTATGGAGGAAGGATTTACGTTCTGCATGCAAAACATCTCACAAACCTCTCTGTCACCCGGTAACTTCGTTTGCTCCGCTCCCATTCGGTCCACGGCTTTTCTAGAGAAGTCAAGTCGTTCATTTTGAATGTGTTTTTGAGGGAGTTTGCGCAACGATAGCCCTGGCTTTTTTGTCTTTTTCAAGCCGTCTCTCGATGCGTGCTAGCGAAATTGAAAATGGCTGTGCTCGATAGATAGCGCTCAACACAATCGTCCGCGATGCCTAGCTGTCCTGGGGCGACTATCTGAAATGACCAAAGGCTTTTACCTGGGACGTCCTGGATTCCGAACTTCTGACATCTTGTGATCGATATCTGCTCAAGGCAGGCGTCGAATGGGCTTTATCGTGGATTGCTTTCAGAACCCCATTCGGAGACGCCTTGGTACTCACTTGGGAACTCGCTCAAAAGGCGGTTCAAAGCCGTGAAAGAAGGTCGTCTCCAAACAGGTAGACTTCGTCAGACAAATCGTTAGAGCTTCAGGCTCCGAGGTTCGAGGAGGTTCTAGTGAATTGATTCATGGCCATTACGTGATGCTAGGCAACGCAGGCGGGGCTTTGCCGGTTTGCACCACGACGGCTCTTGATAAGCGGACTACCGGGAAAGACTTTGGCGAAATCAAAGTCCTCATCATGGGTGCGTGCGTACCACAGACCAGCTGCAAGACGTCGCATCAACGCCACGATGCCTTTCATCTTTCGCTTTTCTGAGTTCCGATGGTGACCGCTCTGATCACGACCCACACGCTTGAACTGCGCGTACCAGCCTTGCAGCTCGGGACGCTGAACCGCCCGAAGGGCCCAGAAAAACAGGATCTTGCGTGCATGGGAATTGCCACGCTTGGTGATGGCCAGTTGGCCGGAGCGTTTGCCGCTGCTGAGTTCCTTCAGGTTCAAACCTAAAGCTTTAACAAACGCTCCACTGCTGTCGTAGCGGGCTGGATCGCCAACGGTCGACCAGATCGCACAGAGCGACACACCACCGACGGGCTTATGGAATCGCCGCATCTGCTCGTGCTTTGCCGCTTGTCCGTTGAGTCGAACGTCAACTTTCTTGATGTTCTTGCGACATCGCTTGGACTCGGTGGCTAACTCGGACATCCAATCAAGAGCCGCCGCAGACATCGGAAGACCCACGCTACTTCGGGCTGATTCGACAATCGTCTCAATGGTGCTTCGTTTGAGCCTGCCACGTGACCAACGACGAAGTCGTTGGTCAGCCTCGTCGTCATCGGCTAAACGCGCTGGGCTGCCATAGTGGTCACAGATCTCCAGAAGCGTCAAGCTTGTCAGTTCCAACGACTTACGCAGCTCAGGCCAGTGACGGGCCAACATCGCTTCGATTCGGTTGAGGTACCGACTCTTCTCTGAGCAGTACAGGCTATAGCGAATCACGTCGTAAAGGATCTCGTCCTCCACCTGGGCCGGAGGTACATAGGGCCACGGTGTGCTTTTTTGAAAGTAGCTCAATTCAGCAATGATGGCTGCGTCTTTGCCATCGTGTGCGCTAGGTACACCGTCGAAAATTTCTTTGTAGTCCGACGTCGCTTTACCGGCGACTCGATGGACTTCTAGCTTTGCGTCGGTCATCGCCTTGCGAACGCAGTCACCGTAGGTGCCGGTTGATTCGAGACCAATTCGCAGGCTATCACAGGTTTCTTTGAGGATCAGCATACGCTCGATGAAGGCTTGGATTTGGTCGGGATTCTTGACGCTCCAAGGCCGCTCGAACTGGCCGCAGGGCCAACGAATGACCGAAACGATTTCGTTCTTGCCAATATCCAGGCCGACACATGTCGATCGATCACCCAGTTCTAAGGCACGCTCTCGGAGCGTTACAGGTTGGATTTGATTGACAGAGATGCGGCGGTAGTTTCTCTTATTGACCACGGGGATGACCTCCTACTTCCTGGTTCTTGCAAAAGATCACCAGTCTCGAGGCATCCCCGTATTTTTGATATCGGTTGAGCCACTGGGGTATAGCCCACTCACTTCAGATCGAACTACTTGTGTGGACCGGTTGGCCGATCATTCACGCCCGCGTCTAGCGTAACTCAATCGGGACCTGTTTCAGGGCTTCATCGCTAAGTACGTATGACTGACCAATGATCTCGGCATCGTGATTGACTAAATCAGGAAAGCGGCAACCTTGAATGGCCTCAACCGCAAAGATCTCTTGAACGCCGTCCTCAAATTGACAATAGGCAACCGTCTGGCCGGTTTCGATGTTGAGCACCCAAACACCACAGGTGCGTTCTTCAGCCTTTTGCAAACGTTCGACCAACGAGATCCCCCTGAAGACAGCCGACTCGCGAACCTGTGACAAGCCAACGAATACAAATGGACCAAGGAAACTAAGTCCGCGAGTGAATCCGGGGAATCGTGCGATGGCTTCGTACTTCCCCGTTTGCAAATCGATGGTCCCGATTGAACCATCGCCGCTTTCGAGAACCCATAGCCGGTCGTTGTACCAACGCGGTGAATGCGGCATCGACAAACCACGCGTGATCACCTCACCTGATTCCACATCGATCAACAATCCGCCATCACGCTTGTTTTCACGCCACGCACCGGGATGATCCTTTTCACCGAACGCAGTCACGAATGCGGGCTGGCCACCACGCATGGCCAAGCCGTTGAGATGACAGTTGTCGCCCGGGATGAGCTGTTTGATGAAGCTTGGTTGCCAGATGGGTTCAAAGCTGTTCGCGTCACTTCGCTTGGACAAACAACTGAACGCGGTGTTGACGAATATCAAGTCGTCTTGAGCCATCCCTGAGCCGCTCCAAGCCATCTCGTGGATTTGAACATCGCCGGTACAGTGACTTCGGCGTGGTAAGAAGCACGCGTCATGCTCGGCGATAGTGCTTGGATAGTCATCCGACGCGTCTAGTTTTTCACAGACCGCGGGCACGTTGTGGTATTCCCAGATATCGACACTGCATCCAATCGCAAGCTTGCCGCCGGTTCGCGCCAGCCCCATGGGTTTGGATAGATTTCGGAAGTGCGTGTTGAGCACACCTCCATCGTTTCGCAGCATGACCAGTTTGCCCGCCTGATAAGTCGTGCACCACACCGACGCCCCTAACTGCTCGAGCAGTTGCGGAAAACTCGATGTGTGAACACTACGAAGGGGATCAAGCACGGGGCCTTCACTGGACAAAGCCGGTTCCGACTGACTCTCAGCTTCCGTCATTCGGTTCCTCGCTTTTCGAGGACTTTAAGTTCGCCGTCCGAATCACGAAACTTGATTTCGCACTCGGGTAACTGATTTTGTAACGGCTCAAGGTTTGGTGGTTTGAACTGATAGAACAAAAGAACCCCGAGGTTGCGCAGCTTCGCGATTCGTTGAAGCCCATCTTCACTGACTTGCCATTCCTTAGGTGGCATGTCGAGGTTCAACGC
>JBCCKZ010000702.1:0-3517 GCA_039027135.1 Planctomycetota bacterium | reverse complement strand
CCCTTCAAATCGATAAGGCGTATCCCAACGCTCAGGTCCCACCATGAATGTGGCCACATTGGTCAGGCCAGCCTGCAGAGCAACCACCATCAAATCGCCCATCAGGCGTATGTACTCACCTCGAGGCAGGTAAGCTTCCGGCGGCTGTTCCATTTTGACTTTTGACAAGTCCGATCGCATCTTCTGCAGGCGATCCATTTGATTTTCGATCGCACGAATCGATTCGAAATACTCGTCGAACTTCTGACGATCGGCTTTGGCAAGTTGTCGCTTCATGTCGCGAGCATCATCCAACACCAAACTGGTCACGTCGCGAAATCGATCCGCCTCTTGTGTCGAAAACAATCGGTCGTACATTTTGCGAGGATCACGGATCGAAGGAGCCAAATGTCCGGTGCCATACCAAGAGATGTTGTCAAAATAGATTGATTCCTTGTTGTCTCGGTGGCTATTGCAACTGAACTCGAGTGATGCAAAGGGCGTGGTCGTTCCCACATGATCAGCCACCAGGTGATCTAGCGTCCGATCGAGGGGCCACGCCGTGCCTTCGATCGTGTAGGGCACGGCACTGCTCAGATAACACGACGCACATTGCGCATGAACGTCAGTGCCCTGTTGAAAGGTTCGATCCATGCCCGTAACAAGATTCACCTTGTGCTTCAGACCTTCCAGCGGCTCAAGTGTGGGCGTTAGTTTCTCGAGCCGATCGACGCGATAATTGGGATCCTGTTTCCCGAGCGAACTCATCACATTACCGAGATTCCCCTTCGGAATCACGTCTTCGGCCTCGCCCGGAAAGAAACCACGCCGAACCACGCCGATGGGCACATAGAAGTGGGCCATGCGTTTCGCGGGTTTGAGACCGGCTAGGTTGATTGCTGAAAACGGTGTCTCTGCCACCGCACGCAGACTCTCCAGCCAGGGAAGCGCCAAAGATGCACCCGAAAGACTTCTCAAAAATCGGCGACGCTGAAGAGTTCTCATCATGGCACCTCGATATCTCTTGTTAGTTTGGCTACTCGATCATTCGAGTCATCACCCTTGTCTTGTTCATTCGTTTTGAACTGCAAGCCGCCACGAAACGACTCGCTCAATACGACTTCTCGGATCAGAGTCTTGAATCGATATTCATCAGCAGCGGTTTGCTCGACAATCCGATCGAGTGAAGATTCGTCAGCAGCGACTAATTCTCTGGCTAACGCGAATGAAAGTAGGTGACCGGCGAGCGCACGGGTGAAACGATCCGGATGGTCCAAAATCGCTTCTTTGAACTCGTCAACCGTGCCGAAATCACGTTGGCGAAAGAGCCTTCCGCTGATATCAATCTCGCGTCCATTTTCATACGACCGACGCCAAGTTCCCGTCGCACCATAGTTTTCTAACGCAAACCCCAGCGGATCGATTTGCTCATGACACCCACGGCAATCCGATCTCTCTCGGTGGAGCGATAAACGTTCCCGCAACGTCAGATGCTCTTCTGCTTCAGCCGGCTTCTCCCCCAGCGGCGGAACGTCCGCCGGTGGGGGCTCAGGCGGATCATTGAAGACAACGGAAGCGATCCATGCCCCCCGGGTGATCGGCTGCGTGCGTTCGGGCCCGGATGTCATCGTCATCACGGCGGCGTTTGTAATCACACCGCCACTGCGCTTATCGGCAACGGGCAAACGATGAAACTGAAGCGAAGCGACCTCGCCCTTTTTCAAGTTCTTTTCAGTTGGCAGTGCCAGATCTTTGTAAGCCTTTTGCAATTGCCCAGATCGATAAGTGAAGTCCGAGTCAATCAGTTGGGTGATTGGTTTATTCTCGATGAGAACGGTTTCGAAAACCAACAGCGGCTCCATCATCATGTGCATGCTATTGCGATACTTCGAGTAATAGAACTCAGGAAACTTAGACCGATCGGGAACTGAAGAAATGATGCGATCAAGCTGTAGCCACTGCGATGCGAAGCTGTCGCAGAACCTCTTGAGCTTACGATCGTTGAGCATTCGATCCACCTCGCGGCTAACTGCATCAACGTCATTCAAAGAGCCGTTGCTTGAAGCTTCAAGAAGCCGTTGGTCCGGGAGGCTTCCCCACAGAAAGAACGACAATCGCGACGCGATTTCGTTCATCGGAAGCGTCGACTCCGTATCGTCAAACTGTCCCGGCTGGTAGAGATAGAGGAATCGAGGCGAGGCGATAACCGCACCGGCCACTGTCTTCATCGCCTCTTCGAAAGAATCACCGCTATCAATCCGTGATTTGGCGAAGGCAGCATACCGATTGCTCACGACGGCATCGGTTCGTCCCCGAAATGCCCGATGTAAAAAGTTTTCCAAGCGATCATCGATGGCGTCTTCCCATTGGTGGCGCTGCGTCGGCGCCTTGAAAAAGTCATTCCAAATACCGACTCTTTTCGGCGTAAAATCGGGACTGGATGTGATCGATTGCCCGAGCTTGAGGAAGGACTCCATCAACAGCGGCGAGAGCGACAAATGGTCGGCTCGGTTGTCAAAGCCGTGTTCGGCACGCAAGTCTTGAGGAAAGGCAGCCACGCCAGCTAGACGCGGCTCAATCATCTGCGACTTGCCAAGCGGTCGTGATCCCACGTGGACCACTTCCGCCATTTTCCCTGACTCGGGACGGAAGTAGCCGCGGTGTTCACGCATCATCCGCTCGGGCAAGGTAAAGACGATGCAGCGAAGATCAAACAAATCGACCACCGCATTGTTGTATTGGAATCGATTCATGCGACGAATCGGCGTCGACGGGTGAGATGCCCCGGACGCGACAGCCTCTTTGAACCAAGTATTCAATTGCGCAATCAGCTCACGCTTCGGCTCCGACGCGATTTCCGGCTCGCCCTCGGGCGGCATTTCTCCATTCTCAATCACGTTGGTGATTCTCAAGACCGTCTCCAGGGAAGACTCGGTCCCGTCGAATAGCGTCTCGATGGACTCCTGGCTGAGCGTGATTCCACCGGCCGCATCTTCGCCCGAATGGCAGTCATAGCACTTACTCTTGGCAATATCAGAGAGCATGCCTAGGACAGCGGGGTCTTCATCGCCAGACACCGAGCTCGCAGCCACGCCAAGAGCGATAGCCACGGTGATCAAGGCGTCAAAAGTAAGGCTTGGTGGACGTTTCATACAAATCAAGCCTAACCATTGCTTGAGCTCGTTACATGCTGAGTTTGTAACAAACACGGCTCGGGTTGAGCTAAACTACTGTGATTATCCGGTTCGGCTGATTCGATGGCTTCGATCAGCTGAATGCACGACTTACCGTCAATCCCTACCCCGTCCCTCGGATCGTCCCATTTTGTTTGGCTCCACTCGTACTTGTTTTCCTAGTCGAACCATCTTCCGCGATTGCGGCGGCTTCGTCGCGTCGTTGTTGGTCACCGCTACCTTGACCAACGCCATGCTGGCGAATGCCCAGGCGGATGACGCCCCACCGAAAGTGGGTCACGCCAACTCCAATAAGGCCGAGGTGGTATTCCAAGAGGACTTCGAGTCGGGCACTGAAAAATGGG
>JBCCKZ010000701.1:0-3524 GCA_039027135.1 Planctomycetota bacterium | reverse complement strand
GTCGTGGACACTTAGCTCATCAACTCAGCCTCTCTGATTTGGCTCAGCGACACCGAATTCACCTTCGATGTGACTCGGAACCCCAACCTCCAATGATGGCCAACCAAACGTTTGCCGTGGAGCGGATTGGCGATGATCGCTATCGCATTGATACCCAGGGGGACCTGGCGAACTGCCTAAGCTGGCTGCAGTCACTCGAGCCTAGCCATTTGCGAATCGAGCCTTATGGATTGGCTTCGGTCTATCGTTCGGTCCACCTCGGCGACGAAGTGATTGAGGACGTTTCCTGATGGCTAATCCCTTGCTTGATCGCAATCTCATTAGGCACTGGGCATCGCAGTCAGCGCTCCTTTTCGGATCGTGTGGACTGGCGTTGTTCTCGTTCGCTTGGGTGCGAGTTTGGGTTGTCAGTTTGTTGGATCTTGGACAATTCGAAACCATCCTCGACCAGTTTCGCGACTTTGAGAAGTTCGCGCCAGTCAAGTTCGATGCTCTGTTGAGCTACTCGGGTCGTGTTGGAATGACCTTTGACGAACCAATCGTCATCTTATGCACGGTAGTGTGGTGCATTTCTCGTGGAAGTGACGCCGTCAGTGGCCAACTTGGTCGCGGCACGATGGAAATGTTGATGGGACAGCCAACTGCCCGTCGAACGGTCATTCTCTCTCATGCGTCGGTGTCAATCATTGGTTTGTTGTTGCTCTGTTTGCTTGTTTGGGCGGGCATCGGTGTTGGCGTAGCTGTCACTGAGATCGAAGAAACGGTTCCCGTAGCGAGTGTCAGAATTCCATTCACGACGATCAATCTTCCATTGGAATCGACGGAGCCGGTGAAGCAGGTTGTTGCCTTAAGCGATCGCGTTGACTGTCGCCTGTATTCATCAAGTGTCTTCAGCCTATTTGCATTCGGTTTTTTCCTGCTTGGACTTAGCACGCTGTTTAGTAGTTTCGACCAGTATCGTTGGCGTACGATTGGATTCGTCGTTGGCGTGTATGTGATCCAACTCGTGATTTTTGGTTTGGGCAAGGCGGCGGAGTCCTTAGATTGGCTTTTGTCCTTCACCTTTTTCAGTTGCTACAAGCCTCAGCCAACGTCCTTATTGGCGTATGAGGAGGGTCTGGGGGCGGCCTGGCGTTTTTCTGGTGCTCTACCCGATTTTTCGCTGCCGCCAGTTTGGTATCCGCTGATATTGATTGCAGCCGGCGTCCTGTTTTACTTGATTGCGATCCACCGGTTTGAGAGACGAGATCTTCCGGCACCTTTGTAGGCTTGTCACGGCATTTCGTTGCTCGTGGGAAAGCGGCATAACCAACCGAAACGCCACCTGGATCGGATCACGAGGCATTTATCGGGACAATTGGTCGTGAAATCCAACGACCAACGACGTATCCTAAGGGCGTCGGGGAGCACACTTGGACGCTGAATCAGCGTCGTTGCCCACGGCACCGCTCCGTTCTTTTATCATCACGGTTTTCCCGGTATCCCTTCGCATTCTGGTCGAAGTCCATGACTCAGTTGTCTCCTTTGCAGGCTATGCGTGATCTGCTTGAAGAAGATCTCCGATTCCCCATTGAGGCATACCAGTTCATCCGTGAGGCCTTGCAATTCGCGCAAGAGAATCACGACCATCTGAAAGGGGCTGATCCTGAGTCAGACGAGGAAACCCGACACGTTACGGGACAGCAGCTTTGCGAGGCTTGCCGGCTCTACGCGGTCGATCAATACGGTCTACTGGCCAAGACAGTGCTTTCGACGTGGGGAGTCAATAGCACGGGCGATTTCGGAGAGATCGTCTACAACTTGATTCGTATTGGTCAGATGCGAAAAAGCGAAAACGACCATCGAGAGGACTTTGAAGACGTCTTCGACTTTGCCGGAGCCTTCGAGCCCGAATTCGAATACAACGCCTCAGCGGATGACTCCCTTTGACTTCGAAGTGTGGACTCTCGCTACTGCTACTATCGTCCGTTTTTCTCTTCAGCCGAGCTTCGGCTGAGGAGTCGGATAGGCCGGTCGAAGAGGCGAGGAAGACCTATCTTGGTCGGATCGTTGCCATGCCGATGTCCCACCTCGGAGCGTCTTGGCTGACGCGACCCGAGAGGGATGACGAAGAGAATGCATCCGAGTCATTCAAAGAACTTGGGTTGAAACCCGGAATGACAGTTGTCGACCTGGGTTGCGGCAACGGCTTTTGGACCCTTCCAATGGCCAAGGAAGTGCTGCCGAGCGGCAGAGTGCTCGCGGTTGATATACAACCTGAGATGCTCGATAAGCTTCGACTGCGTGCGGCGAAACGCTCGCTTGAAAATGTGGTTCCTGTCTTGGGGGCGGTCGATGACCCAAACATCCCCGCAGGCAAAGTGGACCTGCTTCTTATGGTTGATGTCTACCATGAGTTCTCACACCCTGAATCAATGCTTTGGTCCATTCGACGCTCGTTGAAACCTGAAGGCGTCGTTGCCTTGCTCGAGTATCGAGCCGAGGACCCCGAAGTTCCGATCAAGCCACTGCACAAGATGTCGAAGGCTCAGATCATGAAGGAATACGGAGCCAACGGTTTCAAGCTCGTACGCAAGTACGATGGCCTTCCTTGGCAGCACCTCATGTTCTTTGCTAGAGACGACAGTCCGCTTGAAGAAGTAGAGCCATAGCCTGGTTCTGGTTATCTAGGAACCTTCGCTTTGACGGCTCCGGCTTGGTTAGTTAGGGAGCATTGCTAGCATGTCTAACAAGCCATCCTTTTGGACGGTTGACCTCGTCAAAGGAGAGAGCCTAGAAACTCTGCCCTCTGCAGCACCCATCACAAAAGGTTTCTTGCGAAAGCCCTAGGACTTCGCGGCTTCGACGACCGCATCGGCATTGATGCCGAAATGATCATAGACCTTCGAATAGGGGCCCGATGCCCCATAGCTGTTCATTCCGACGAACTTGCCGTGCGAGCCAATCCAGCGGTCCCAGCTCATTCGAAGTCCCGCTTCAATCGCCACGCGATTGGTCACAGCCGGAGGCAAGACGTCATCGATGTAGCTTTGGTCTTGTTCAGCGAACAGATCCAAACATGGCATGCTTGCAATCCGAACCTTCTTGCCTTCAGCCTCGAGCTTTTCTGCTGCGGTCACACAGTAATTCAGCTCGCTACCACTGCCCATCAGAATCACATCGGGAGTGCCGTCGCAGTCTTTGAGAATGTACCCACCCTTCGCACAACCTGAGACATCGGCAAACGTTTCACGATCGAGGGTCGGCATGTTTTGACGAGAGAGGACAAAAGCCTGAGGATTCTTTTTCATTTGAAGTGCGATTCGATAGCACTCGGCGACTTCATTGGCATCACCAGGTCGGAATACGTACAAGCCGGGGATGGCTCGGCATGCGGTGAGGTGCTCAACCGGCTGGTGAGTCGGGCCGTCTTCACCAACCCCGATCGAATCGTGAGTCAGGATGTACATCACCGGCTGGTGCATGATCGAAGACAACCGCATGCCGCCTCGCATGTAATCCGTAAAAACGAAGAACGTCGCGGC
>JBCCKZ010000700.1:0-3556 GCA_039027135.1 Planctomycetota bacterium | reverse complement strand
GGGCGGCTTCTCATCAGCACGTAGATCAACGCCCACTCGATCCAAAATCATGATCCAGGTGAAACAAGCAAGGGTTAAAAACGTTAATCGTGCATTCAAGAGATTGCCATTCGCTAGTGAATTTCGATGGTGATATCCGGAAGCCGTATAGCCTAGACCCACGATGCAATAAATCAATCACTGATCCAATCAGTGTTCGAACAGCAGATGAAGTTGGGGGAACTTACTCGCTTGCAAAAATCGTGAAATTCACTCAGACAATTCGCTCCGTTGTTCAGTAATACTGCGACTTCGATTCGAAATTGTATTTCCTGTATGTTTCGTGGTACTTGGTTCAATAAGTGCAATCAAGCACTCGTGTTCGGCTACTGGGCAATGCGAGATGCCGCGTGGAACGACGTGTAAGTCTCCTTTCTTTAGGGCGACATCTGGCGCATCGCGATAACGAACAATCATCTCGCCATGTAGAACGAAGAAGGCTTCGTCCTCTTCCTCATGTTCATGCCATACAAACTTGCCTTCAATTCGAGCCACTTTAATGGCTGTTTGATTGACTTCCGCAACAATTCGCGGTGACCAAGTTTCAATTAGATTCGAGGCGGCAAGAGGGAGGTTGGTGACTGACATCTCTTTGACTCCAATTCGATTCCACGGGACTCAATAGGATTGTCCTGAAAGTTCCCTAAATCAATACCCAACGAAGCAGATAACTGTTCTCTATCGGTTTTAGCGGGAATAACTGGTGGGCCGCAGAAAGTGGGTTCGCGTGATTTGCGCAGTGCTATCATTTGCAGTCGAATCACCCGCCAGCGTTGCGGCTGATTTGTGCGGACAGTTTGTTTTGTTGGCCACATGTGCTGGCTCTGCATTGGTTCACATTCAATTTCAATCATTCAGCACACTATCGAGATTTCGTCATTTTTAACAAAGACTTAGCCGATGTCGCGAGACGTCGGAGTCTGAATTCTGAGTGGGTAAAGCAGTGGCTAGGTTATCCTAGCCACCGCCTCCCCGTTGTAGCGACGGGGTCAGTTCCCCGTATTTTCCGGCGTGCGGCTTTCCCGCACCGGGCTACCCCCAAATCATTGCCTCAGACCGGCGAACCTACTCCGAGTAAGTACCCAGCCAGGAGGAGTCAACGCACCGTCTTGCTCATGGTCGTCCCCGTAAAGTCGAGGAGCTTCAACAGCCCAAGTTTCTTGTCGAAGTATTTCTTCTTCATCCGGTAGTTGTCTAAAGTCAGCTTCCGGTTGAATCTCATGCAGCGGACTCGCATCCGAATCCACCGGTCCAGCTTTTGGAAAAGCCTGACGCATGTTGAGAACTTCGTGGCGAAGTAGTTCGCCGTTCCTCGAATCACTTGGTTCAGTTTCTCGATCACTTGGGCATCCAGGTTATTGCACCGACGTGTTATCGCCCGAATCTTCCCCTTGAATTTCTCCAGGGACTTCATTCGCATCGTTCGTGACTGGCTCGAGAGTCGAAAGCCAAGGAAGTCATAACCCTTCCCATAGCTGGCGATCTTCGTCTTCTCGGGACTCAGGGAGAGTCCGAGTTCGGTCATGACCTGTGCGACTAGGTCCAAGGCTGCGTTTGCCTGCGTCTTCGTCTTGCACACGACGACGAAGTCGTCGGCGTACCGCACGAAACGGTACCCCGCCTTCTCAAGTCGCCAATCGAGCTTGTTGAGCACGATGTTGGCAAGCAACGGACTGATCACACCACCTTGTGGCGTGCCGATCGTGGTGGGTTTGAAAATTCCGTTTTCCATCACACCGGCTGCTAGAAATTTCCAGATCAGATTCAGGATGTTCCCGTCGGCGACTTCTTCGGCCACGGCGTCGACAATCAGCTTGTGAGGAATGTTGTCAAAGAAGCCGGCGATATCCGCATCAAGGGTGATCCGGTCGCCTTCTTCGTGGAATGACAACAGACGCTCGATGGCTTGGTGACAACTCCGCTTTGGCCGAAACCCGAACGAGCAATCGTGAAACAGCGGCTCAAAGATCGGCTCAAGAAGCCTTCGAATCACCTCTTGTGCGACCCGATCTCGTACAGCCGGAATACCGAGCGGCCTGAAAGCGGTTCCCTTGGCGTCTTTGGGAATGAACACACGCCGCAGCGGCTTGGCGACAAAGGCATCCCTCGTCTTCAAGTCTCGCTTGAGCGCAGCCAGATTGGCATCGAGGTTCTCCTCGAACATCGCCACACTGACCTTGTCGATTCCCGCCGCACCGCGGTTCCGCTTGACCGCTTTGAAGCTCTGCATCATCAGCCGATCGTCGATGCGACCGGTCAACGAGTGCACTTTACGTTTCTTGCCCATGAGGGCCATCCTACGTTTTGTTAACCGCCACCTTCATTTCGCCTGGTCGCTGGCCGTTGTTCTTTAGCTGCTGCATGGTCGATGTCCAGGCTTAGCAGAGCATGGACGAATCATTTGGTGATCGTTCGAACTTTGGCGGCTAACGTCTCGGCATCTACCAATTGCTTCGGGTGGACTGAATTAGGTTTCTCCTTTCATCCGAGCGGACTTGCTCGAACTACTCCGGATCTGCTGTGGTCCCAGGCGTCGGGTCGAACTTGGTCTGTTCGTCGTCGCCCTCGGGGTTTCCGAGAGGAAAATTCGCAAGGCAGATGGTTGCCTCTGGTTCCTGTCCTTCGCGTGGCCTCGGATTTCGCCTTCGGCTTATACGTTGGCTTACCGTCGTCGCCGTGCACAGCGACGAGCGGACGAGAGGGGGACCTCACCGGTCAAGCTCACGAACCGTTTTCCCGAGGTGAAACCAGCAACCACCCTGACGCTTGACCGACAGCTAACCGTGTCTGCTGCCGTGTCGACGAACCTTCGAGAGTCGGTCCGCCATGCTTCACCCATTCGCGGAAGCTGGCACTTCGTCTAGGCCGAATCGTGATTCCTCCCCAGGTCTTGTTCCCTGGCTCCTTCGATACCACTTTTTAAGGTGACACTAGCGACTTACCTCCCAAGATTGAAAGTTCGAGGAACAAGTTCTGGACAGGCACGGACCCGCCCAGGTAAGCTTCGGCCATCTGTCGGTGACCTCACTGTTTGGAGTGGACCGGCTTTCGCCGCTCCACGACTAAGTTCGTGAGCCCTGCGGCTCACGCGCGAATCCAGCTACTTTCATCTCTCACGTCACATCTCAAAATGCTCTATTGCATAGCCTGTTGGCGATCGCCAGCCGATTTGGCCACGTTTTAAGATGATCGAATCGTTCACTGCCGATTTCTCTGTAGCATTTTCTCTGTAGGTTTCTAAATCCCATGCAAACGGATGCAACCGTACTAGACATTCCCCAAAGTGATGAACTCCGTTTTCTGCCCGAAGGACCGATACCCATTCGAGATGGGGTCGCTTCGTGGGTCGGAATTCAACATGGAGCGTCGTCTCAAGTTGGATCAATCAACCTACTAGAAGTATCTGGCAATCAATCCTTTGAAACTAAGAATCAATCTTTTGAACTGCCAGGCCGACCTGGCTTTGCGTTTCCCTGCCAGCAGCAGCCGGCTGGGACTTCATTGCCCGTTCGATTCG
>JBCCKZ010000699.1:0-3559 GCA_039027135.1 Planctomycetota bacterium | reverse complement strand
GTGAACTCTGATTCGGTTGGCCTCATGAAGGGACTAGCTGAGATTGGCGTGGACTATGGCGAAGCGATCGAACTGCTCCGCGATCTCAAAGCGAAGCAATATCTTCAGTGCGACTTCGTCATGGACCCGCTACCGCTAGGCGATCGAAAGTATCACCGCCCGAACGAGTCTCTATCCAGCCAGGGCACGACTGACAGTTTTCGCGGGTAGCAAATGCGAAGCGGAAGCCACTGGCTCACTTCGTTCGGTTAGGCAAGTATCCGATGGTTGCCTACTCAGCCGTCTCTTGCAGCGATGCGAAGCGATTGACACAAGTAAAGAACTCGGCATGTCTCGATCGTTCCCATTGCAATGATCAAGAACACCGGCAGGCAGAACGCGAATTGCACTATCTCGCCGCCAACTCGGTTTCGACTAGCTTTCGTTATGTGTTTGCTACAGCGGAATCGTGGCTCAAAGTGAGCCTCCGCCTTCGAGGGTCAATGAGTTCTCGGATTGCCGTACCGTCGCAGGTTCAGGCCGTCTGTCCATTTCGATAGAACTCCAGCAATCGCACGCATGAAAACCGGGTGCTACTGGCAAAGCGGACTCTAAGATTTGCGAAAGACCTTCAAGTCGAGCAACTCGAACGTTGGCTATGATTGCCAAAAGTGATCCCTTTTTGGATTTTCAGACGCTTGCAAAGATAACTTCATGTGTATCCAAGTAGACAAAGCTGAGTCTTCAATCACTAACGAATCCGCCCCATGAAGACCCACACGATTTTTCTTTTGCTGGCGATCACTAGTTTGGCAGGCCAGTGTGCTGTTTCCGCGGATGAAACCAACCATTGGAAAGCAGATAAGCTCAAAGAACTGACAGATCAAATTCAGTCATCCGTCGATGCTGAACAGATCAACGAGTTCAAAGCCCGACAAGCATGGCTTCGTCGTTGGGAGCCGGGGCGAATGCCCACGAGCAACACAACGACCATTGGCCCGAAAGACTTGAAAGCTGAGCCACTGCTTAGCGAACTGACTTGTCCCGTTTCGATCAAACCTAAAGTTTGGGAATACCTCGTTGCGCTTCAGCGACAGCTGATAGAGATTGACACGGCTGAGAACCGAAAGCAGGAACTTGAGCGAATCATAGAGGTGTCTGCCGAGCTCCAAGAAAATTTGGTCTCCCACCTTCCTAGAGAACTCCAAGAAGGCAATGGTTCGTTAAGTTGGTGCCTGGCGTTCGCAAGATATCGATTAGGAAGGTCTTTGGCTTACCGCGAATTACCAAAGGTTCGCCAGAGGTGGCCGATCTCCAATCCGGAGCAGTACGAGTCGAGACTAGTTACCGCCTACAGGCAACTAGTTGATCATATGGGTAGCGGCCGACCCGAATTCATTTTGCTTGAAGATCGCATGCTTCGACGATCCGGTCAGAAAGGCCTCGCACTCGAAATGTTAGAAACCAATCGAAGTGTGATTGACAAGAAATGGTATCTCAAGAAGCGAAGAGATCTTCTCGAGGAACTCGATTGGGCGTCTCCTTATCAAGAGGCTTCCAAGATTTATCGTGATGCCGGGTATGTTGATGACCCCTAGGTCGTGTACTCGGAGTTAAATCGTACGTAGGCAACGCTGAGATCAGATGCGTAATACTTCCCTCGACCGGGGCCTTCGCCGGCATTGAGGCGGATCGTCACTTCGGAAGCATCCTTCATTTTTTGACTCAGTGCCGCGTCATCAAATTCCACTGGTTGGCCATTGAGGTACAAGGGCGTATCAAAAAGGTAAAGCGAAGTCTTGTTTGGGTCGATGGTTGCCTTGGAATATCCGGCTGCCGAGACGATTCGCCCCCAGTTGGGATCACATCCATAGATAGCGGTTTTGACGAGTGGTGAATCACCGATGCTGCGAGCGACGATTCTCGCATCATTGTCTGTTTGGGTACCTTGAACTTCGATTGTCATGAAACGATCCGCGCCTTCTCCATCGGCGACAAGCATCTTGACGATCATCTCGGCAACGGCGTGAAGCGCTTTTTTGAAAGCGTCTTGGTGATGTTCTAGTTCAATGCCCGTCTGGCCGCTTGAAAGTAGCAGGACCGTATCATTGGTGCTCGTGTGACCATCGACGCTGGCTTGGTTGAATGTATCGTCACAAACCGAGGAGATGAGTTCGCGTGCGAGCGACGGCGGCAAAAGGCCATCTGTCATGATCACGCAAAGCATCGTCGCCATATTCGGTGCGATCATTCCGGCGCCTTTAGCCATGGCGGCGAGACGAACCGTTTGACCATCGATCGAAAGCGATGCCGCAACGCATTTGGCGTCTTGGTCGGTTGTGAGTATCGCGTGGGCTGATGATGAGAACGCGTCCGCCGTCGAAACAGTCTCGCTCGATGATTCGTCGATACCGGAAAGAACCTTGGCCATCGGAAGAGGCTTGCCGATGACTCCGGTGCTCATGACGAGTACTTGATCGACCTCACATCCAATCTTGTCAGCGACCTGTTTTGCCATTGCCTCGTTGTCACGAGCACCTTGTTCGCCCGTGCATGCATTCGCATTGCCGCTGTTGGTGATGACGGCGTGTATGTTCTCGGATGGCGTTCGATCTTGGCACCAGACAACTGGCGCTGCGACGATCTGGTTTTTCGTGAACACGCCGGCGGCCGAACACGGAGCCTGGCTTGTAACCAGCGATACATCAAGTTTGCCGCTCGGCTTAATCCCGCAGGCGGCGGAGCCGAAAGAGAATCCCTTGGGTAAGTCACCATCTTCTATTTGCTGGATGAGCCGAAAAGTGGGCGAAGTTGACATGGAAGGTCATCATGGTGGAGAACAAGGTCGCACAGATTGCGGTGAACCTATTGTCGTGAGCCTAAATTCGCCGTCCAGGCCCGTTTGACGCCCACGAATAATCCTGCAAACCACCCACCTTCATTTTGTACAACGACGCTGGAATTCCGACTTGAGTAACTCTGCCATGACGGCTGCATCCACAGCGGAATGGGATAGCCAAGTCAGTACCAATCCATCGAGCGACCAACGCGTGGGTGAATCGATGGCCCTGGTCAAAGTCACCGGGCTCCGAAAGACCTATGGAGATTTCGCCGCCCTCGTTGGATGCGACCTCGAAATTAAACGTGGTGAGGTTTTCGGCCTCCTCGGGCCCAACGGGGCTGGGAAGACGACGTTGATTCGATCCATGCTGGGCTTTTTGTCGCCAACGGCAGGCCGAGTGGAAATCGACGGCCTAAGTCCGCAACAGCACGAGGTCGAACTACGAAATAAGGTGGCCTATCTACCGGGAGATGCACGTTTACCCGGCCACCCTCGCGGCATGCGACTCCTTCATTTCTTCTCCAAGCTGCATCCATTGGCGGATCTTGCTCGCTCTCTTGCGATTGCGGAGCGATTGGAGTTGGACCTGACGCGGCGAGTTGGGTTCATGTCGACGGGAATGAGACAGAAACTCGCACTTTCGATTGTTTTGGGTATCGAGAGCCCATTACTCATTTTAGATGAGCCTACCGCCAACTTAGATCCTACCGTCAGAGCGGCAGTATTGGACTTCGTTCG